>JAJRWG010000056.1 GCA_024276895.1 Bacteroidota bacterium | reverse complement strand
TCGAGCGGGGCTGGTACGATCCTGAAAGCGGGAAAGCATTCATCTGGCAGGATATTTACGCTCCCGTACCGCGCGAATGGGCTACCAGCCGCTTCTGGCTGTTCTTCGCTACTTTTGCTCCCGATCTGCCGGACCTTCCCAACCGCTTTACCGACAACCCGTTCAAGGGTGACGACCAGTACACCCAGTTTGTGGAGCCACTGTCCATCTACCCCTTCAGTGTAAAACCGCAAAAGAAAATGTCGGTGCAGGAGGTGATGGCTTTCCAGCGTTCCACCTTTTCAGGAACTATTTACGACAAGGAAAACGCACCCGGCTGGTACTATCCCGGAGCAGATGGAAAAATGATTCGCAGTGCGCTGGCCACCCCCTTCCCCACAGAAGAACTGCGGAAGCTTTTAAAAATAAACAAACGCCGCAACGTGGCCCGCGCCCGCGGCGAGTACGGCATGATCGCCCAGTTGCGCGACTGGCTGCCCAGAGAGGTGGGTGGCATTTATTGGTTCTACGTGGACAATGCCTTCACCAGCGCCTACGTACCCATGTATGCAGGTATTACCGATGTTGCCGAATGCTACAAAACCTACGACAAGAACAAGTTCGACGAAAACTCCATGCGCTGGGCCGTCGATTTCGTGGACAACCTGCTGTACCTGCGCTGGCAGGATGCCGTGAAAGACCTGCACGCCGTTCGCGACCCACTGGAGAAGTCCTTCTTCGACGAGCAGGCCGGGGTGGACAAAACCTTCACGGAACTCTACAAAAAAAGCCCGAAAAAAGCAGTGAAGTACATCACCGGGCTGACCATCCAACGGCAAAATAAAATTCTGAAAATGTTTCAGGAACTGCGCATCACCCTTATTACCAAGTACACCAACAACAAACAGGGTATCTGAATCAGTCCTTATTCTTCTGACTCAGGTATTTACCCACCAGCATGGCAATGATCATAGTCAGGTAAAGTTGTCCTGCCACACTAAATAAAATGGAAAACGACCGCGCCAGCGAACCCCTGGGCGTAATGTCACCAAATCCAAGGGTTGTCATGGTCACGAAGCCGTAATAAATAAAATCCGCAGGACGACTAAAGGAATAGTCAACCGGATTAAAAGAATCCGGCCGGTACATATAAATCGTGCTGAAAAGCACCGAAGCCGCAATGCCAATCAGCAAGTAAACATTGATAGATTCAAGAAACTCGAGCATTCCTACATTACTGCTTCGGCCTATCCTGATAACCATCAGTACAATCACATAGAGAAAGAAAAAGGTTGAAATGATTCCCGCGGCATGTGAAAGTATCGGCATATCCAGAAGATGTGCCAGCCAGGTCAGGACAATCATTCCGGCTGCAATGTAGTAACGCCGGAAGCCATAGTCGCTGATCGTTAAAATGGAAATAATATAGATCAGTGAAATAGTGGAATAATAAATAAAATCAAGGTTAACCAGGCCATCAAAAAGACCAATCACGAAAATGTAAATTACATTAATGGTGAAGAGTATCAGGTTATTCGTTTCCCTTGTAAAAAATCGCCTGGACATTTTCAGCTTCTTTTGGTTATCAAAAATAAGGAAATATGCCGGCTTGGGGTAAAGCCAAACCGAATCTTTGTATCTTTGTATTCTAAACTATTGAATATCTGAATCTTGGGCTATCAGTACCACGTATTGAAAAACGGTATCAAAATCATCCACCGTCAGGTGGCCGGTAGTGTTTCGCACTGCGGGTTGATGGTGGACACGGGTTCGCGGGATGAAACTGACAGAGAAAGCGGTCTCGCTCATTTTATTGAACACCTCATCTTTAAAGGAACGGAAAAACGCAAGGCCTACCACGTGCTCAGCCGCATCGAAAACCTCGGGGGCGATCTCAATGCCTTCACCACCAAAGAAGAAACCTGCATTTATGCTTCGTTTCTGAGCCCTTATTACGCCCAAAGTATCGAACTGTTTGCTGACGTGGCATTCAACTCCGTTTTTCCGCAAAAGGAAATCGACAAGGAAAAAGAAATCGTCACTGACGAGATCAATTCTTACAACGACAGTCCGGCCGAAATGATCTTTGATGATTTTGAGGAGCAGATTTTCAGCGGCCATGCCCTGGGCAGAAACATCCTTGGGAGCATCGGGCATGTTAAAGCCTTTAAAAAACGCGACATCCTCCGTTTTGTCAAACGCAATTACAGCACCCGTCAAATGGTGCTTGCTTCGGTGGGAAGTATTCGGTTCAACAGCCTGGTCAGGCTGGCGGAAAAATATTTCGGTGGCCTGCCAGCCACTGAAAAAAAAGCTCAACGGATACCGTTCGACAATTACAAAAAAACGGAGCGGCTGGTGAGCAGGAACGGATACCTCTCGCACTGCATGATGGGCAACATCGCATGGCCTGCATCCCATCCCGATAAACTCACCCTGCTGTTGCTTACCAACCTGCTTGGCGGTACGGCACTCAACTCCAGGCTGAATCTTACCGTCCGCGAAAAACACGGCTACGCTTATGCCATCGAGTCGGTGTACCAACCCTATTCGGATACCGGCCTTTTTTCCATTTATTTCGGGACGGACAAAAAACAAATCGAAAAAGTGGTTCACCTGATCCACAACGAATTGAAAAAACTAATGGGCCAACCGCTGGGCACCATCCAGTTGCATCGTGCCCGGCAACAGATCATGGGTCAACTGGCCATTCACTACGAATCGCCCCTCAACGAAATGCTTTCCATGGCGAAAAGCCATCTGCGCAATACCAAATTGCAAACGGTAACGGAAATGATCGAAAAACTCGAAAAAGTAACCGCAAGCGATGTACTTAAAACAGCAAACGAAATACTAAAACCCGATCAACAAAGTTTACTCATTTATAAAGGAAAATAAAAATGTTAATCGAACCCGAAATCGAAGAATATATTGAAGTCCACAGCACCGATGTGGATAAGGTTTTGCAACAAAACTTCCGCGAAACCCATTTAACGACCTACTACCCGCAAATGCTTTCCGGGCGGGTGCAGGCCAAATTCCTGGAAATGATCTGCCGGATGCTTCAACCGGAGCAGGTGCTTGAAATCGGTACCTTTACGACATACTCGGCCATTGCAATGGCAAAGGGCATGCCCGAAAACGGCCGGTTGTTTACCATCGAAATCAACGAAGAGATGGAGGCGATGATCCTAAAATACATTAGCCTGGCCGGCATGAAGGATAAAATAAAACTGCTGCTGGGTGACGCCCTGCAAATCATCCCGGCGCTGAACTACCTTTTCGACCTGGTTTTTATCGATGCCGACAAAGAACAATACGTAGATTATTACGAACTGGCCATGGAAAAACTACGGCCCGGCGGATTTATTCTGGCGGACAATGTTTTGTGGGGAGGCAAGGCCGTGAACGACCCCAGGCCCGACAAAGAAACCCTGGGCATCCGCCGGTTCAACAACCACGTTAAAAATGACAAACGGGTGGAACAGGTCATGCTTTCGGTGAGGGATGGCCTGCTGCTGGTGAGGAAACTGCAATAAAGAGTCAGTTTGTTTTAAAACGGTATTTCACCCGGCTCAATTCTTCGTTGGCTTTTACAATTTTTTGTTTCAGACTTTCCTTGTAGGACTTCATCTTCTGCATCATTTCCGCATCGCCAACAGACAGAATCTGCATGGCAAGAATGGCAGCATTCAGTGCTCCATTGATGCCAACGGTTGCCACAGGTATGCCGGGAGGCATTTGCACAATGGCCAACAGGGCATCCATGCCATCGAGGGATGCATTGACGGGCACCCCGATGACAGGCAGCGGAGTCATGGCAGCTATCACACCGGGCAGGTGGGCAGCCATTCCGGCACCGGCGATAATTACCTTGATGCCGTTGGCTTCGGCCTTCCTGGCAAAGCGCTCCACTTCGTCCGGGGTACGATGGGCCGAAAGGGCGTTCATCTCGAACGGGATTTCCATTTGCTCGAAAAATGCGGCGGCTTTTTCCATGACCTTCAGGTCGGAAGTACTACCCATGATGATGCTGACAACTGCTTTCATGACTTTTCTTTAAAAGATTTATGTGAATTTGGCAAAAATAATAAAATGCCTGTTGAAGGTAGTGGCGAAATTTTATCTTTGTAGGTCATATTTTTCGACAACTCCATGCAAAACATCAAAATACACGACAAGATTTTCGAGCCCTTCATCCCCTTTGAAGAAATTGACGCCGCCATCGGGCGGATGGCTGCCAAAATAAACAGAGACCTGGCGGATGAAACTCCCCTTTTCCTGGTCATCCTCAATGGCTCGTTCATGTTCGCCGCCGATTTGTTCAAAAAGGTGAATATGAACTGCGAAATCACTTTCATCAAACTGGCCTCTTATTCGGGCACCCAATCCACTGAAAATGTTAAAGAACTTATTGGTTTTGACGAGTCCTATAAAGACAGGCACGTGGTTATTGTGGAAGACATCATCGACTCGGGCATCACACTGGAGCAGGTGCTTAACAATCTGAAGAAGCAGGAAGCAGCCAGTGTACGTATTGCCACCCTGCTGTTCAAGCCGGCCGCTTTCAAAAAAGATTATCCCATTGATTACATCGGACTTGAAATCCCCAACGATTTTATTGTGGGTTACGGTCTTGATTACAATAAACAGGGCAGGAATTACAAAGACATCTACAAGATTATTGAATAAAACACCAGATTTATGTTGAACATTGCATTATTTGGCCCTCCCGGTGCCGGGAAAGGTACTCAATCGGAAAAGCTGCTGAAAAAATACAACCTGACTTACATTTCCACGGGTGACATGCTGCGCTCCGAAATTGCCGAGGGTTCACCTCTGGGTCTCGAAGCAAAGTCAATCATTGCAAGGGGCGGGTTGGTTTCGGACGAGCTGATCGTTCGCATCATTGAAAAGAAAATCAAAAAAAACCCCAATTCCAAAGGGATATTGTTTGACGGCTTCCCGCGAACCACGGTTCAGGCTTACATCCTTGAGGGTTTGCTTCTCAAACTTAATACTTCGCTGGATTGCATGGTCAGTCTTGAAGTACCCCAAAAGGAACTGATCCAGCGCCTGTTGCTGCGTGCCAAAACTTCGGGGCGCAGTGATGACAGCCTCGAAGTGATCAAAGTGCGATTGAAGGAGTACGATGAAAAAACAAAACCGGTTGCCGATTTCTACGACAAAAGGGGGAAATACTTTAAAGTGAACGGAGTCGGCAAAATCGATGATATTTTTGACAATATCGTCGATGTCATCGAGGCCAACAGAAAAAAAGAATTCACGAACATTGTTTTGCTGGGCAAACCCGGATCGGGAAAAGGAACACAGGGAAAAATGCTGGCAGACAAGCACAACCTGGTGTACATCTCCACCGGAAAACTGCTACGCAAAGAAATTGCCGATGGCACTGCAATTGGCAGGCAGGTTGCACCTTTCATGGAAAAAGGAGAAATTGTACCCGACGAAATCCCCATCAAGCTGATTGAGCAGCAACTGGAAGCCAATCCGCAAGCCAACGGATTTGTTTTTAAGGGATTCCCGCGGACAATTGTTCAGGCTTACATCCTTGATGGATTACTCAAGCGGGTTGGCATGAGTGTTTCGGGTATGATCGAGATCAGGCTGCCTACACTGAAAGCCATTAAACGCCTTTCGGCCCGGGCAAAAACAGACCGAAAAAGAGCCTACGATGAACGCACCGAACTGATTGTGCACCGGCTTGAACAGTACGAAGAAAAAACCGTTCCGGTAATTGATTATTACAAAAAGCAGAAAAAGTTCTACTCTGTTAAAGGTGAAGGAACCGAAAAGGAGGTATTCGACCGGCTTTCCGAAATGGTTGAAGAAATCAACAAAAGTAATTATTAACAACCCCCCGAACAGTGCACAAAAAAAAGCTGCCCCCGTTGGAGACAGCTTTTTTTATTGCTAACATTTATCAACCTTTGTAGTATCCTTTTGCCTTTGCGTCTTTTAAGGCATCGGTAATTCCTTTTTTATTGATGATGCGGATGCCGTTGGCACTTACCATCAATTTAATCCATTTGTCTTCTTCGGGAATGTAAAACCTTTTTGTATGCAGGTTTGGCTGAAATTTCCTTCTGGTCTTAATATGGGAGTGGGAAACGTTGTTTCCTGTAATCACCTTCTTTCCTGTTATCTGACAAATCCGTGACATTTTTTCTTCGTTATTTGGGGTTCAAAAAATGGAGTGCAAAGAACGGAATAATTTTTTAATTGCACAAACCTTTGAAAATTTTTTATTTCCGGCACATTTTCATCGGCTGAATCTCCCCAGTCCCCTTTGAGAAAGGAGGGAGTTTGGGGTTTGCTTTCGGAGCTGAAAACGGCCGTGATCCTGCCTAAAAGAAGCCAATTACAGCAATTACAAGGCATTACAAACCCAGCCCCTTACTCACCAGTTCGGCAATGTCATAGTTTTTAACTTCCTCTTCATTGTTGGTGTACTTAAGGCCGTCGGTCATCATCACCATGCAAAAGGGACAGGCTGTCGCAATAATATCGCAACCGGTTTTGAGTGCCTCTTCGGTGCGCTCCATGAATACTTCCTTGTCGCCTTTTTCGGCTTCCTTGAGCATCTGTCCGCCACCGGCACCACAGCAAAGGGCGAAGCTTTTGTTGCGTTCCATTTCCACCTTCACCGAAGGGATGGCATTCAACACACTGCGCGGAGCCTTATATTCGCCGTTGGCACGACCCAAATAACAGGGATCGTGAAAGGTGATCTTTTTGCCGGATAAGGCATCGCCGGCAGGTTTCAGCTTCCCGGCATCAATCATTTGCTGAAGAAACTGTGAATGATGGATCACTTCATAATTGCCGTCAAAATCAGGGTACTCGTTTTTCAGGGTATTGTAGTCGTGGGGATCGCAGGTGATAATTTTTTTGACTTCATATCCGTTGAGAATTTCGATATTCATCATGGCCTGCATCTGGAACAGCATTTCGTTACCGGCACGGCGGGCCACGTCGCCGCTGTCGGTTTCCTCGGTTCCCAGCACGGCAAAGTCGATGCCGAGGTAGTTGAGGATTTTTACAAACTCGCGCGTAACTTTTTTATACCGGTCGTCAAAAGCGCCTGCCGAACCCACCCAGAAAAGGTATTCGGGATTTTCGCTTTTGGCCAGCTTGTCGGCCATCAGCGGCACCTCAAGACCTTCGGCCCACAGCATGCGGTCTTCGGGCGAGTACTGCCAGGGTGCGCCGTTGTTTTCGATGTTGGCAAAAACGGTGTTCAGCCCCGACGGCCCTTTGGACTCTTCCATCACCAGGTAGCGTCGCATGTCGATGATAAGCGAGGGCTGGTTGATGTTCACCGGACACTCCATTGCGCAGGCGTTGCACAGGGTGCAGGCCCAAAGTTCCTCTTCGGTGATGTAAGTGCCCAGCAGGGCTTTGCCATCGTCGAAAGTTTTGCCTTCTTTCAGCATGCCGGGGCCTTTTTCTTTCATGCGGGCACGGGTGTCCATCATCACCTTGCGCGGCGAAAGCAGTTTGCCGGTGATGTTTGCCGGACAAACGGAAGTACAGCGGCCGCATTCGGTACACGAAAGCGAATTCAGGTAATTGGTCCAGTAAATATCTTCCACATCTTTCACTCCGAAGCGTTCAGGTTCACCTTCGTCCTCAGGCTGGTCGGCAAAAGCCGCGTCAGGGTCCATCATCAGTTTCACCTCTTTGGTGATGTTTTCCATGTTCTCAATGTAGCCCAAAGGTTCCAGCCGGCTGATGAATACGTTGGGCACCGACATGAAAACGTGGAAGTGCTTGGAGTAAGGCAGAATGTTGGCAAAAATGAAAATCAACAGAATATGTGCCCACCAGTTGACCTGGTAGAGCAGCCAGGCTTCTTTGGCAGGCATCCCTACAAAGAAACCTGTCAGCCATTGGCTTACCGGAAAGTATCCCACCTGTTGTATGCCCTCAGCGTCCACCCAAAGCAGGTAGCCGGTGTTCATGTCCAGCAGCGTAAGCATCAAAAGAAAAATGATGATGAGTGCAAGGTTGGCATCGGCCTTGGAAACAGGCTTCATCTCCGGGCCGTAAAACCTTTTGATGTGCATGAACAAGCGACGAACCAAAAAGCCTACGATTGCAATGGCAATGATCAGTCCGAAAATATCGCCGGCAGCCATCAGGAAATCGTAGAACGGCCCCAGAAAAGCCAACGCACGCTCGGTACCGAACAAACCGTCGATGACCATTTCGATACTGCCAAAGAGGATGACGATGAATCCCCACCAAACCAGCGCGTGCATCAAACCCACCAGCGGCCGGCGCAGGATCTTTTCCTGCAAAAAGGCTATCTTCACAGTGAGCATGATCCGTTTACCAAAGTCACCCAGCGGTTTCTTTTTGGTAAAGCGGAAATAGGCAAACACACGACGCATGGTCCAGGCAAAAACACCAAGCGTTACAAAAAGTGCAATGGCAAAAAGTATCGGTTTTATCATGGCAATTGATGTTTAATTTGGAATGTATTTAAAAGTCCGGTGCGCCCCTTCCGGTTCGTCAGTTAGAATCTTTCTGCATCAGTTCACCTCTTGTTTTCAATCTTCATCGGTTTCCACAAGGCCCGAACCATCGGTGTAGCCGTAGAGTTTATCCAGTTTTTTCATGTATTTCTCTTTCAGGAAGCGCCGTTTCACTTTTAAAGTAGGTGACAATTCCCCGGTTTCGGGTGTCCACTCATGGGCAACCAGTTCAAATTTCTTGATTTGTTCGTGCCTGCCCAGGCGCTTGTTGATTTCGTCAATTTCACGCTGGTAGCGTTCGATGACTTCCGGGATTTCAATCAGATCTTTGTTGTCGTTAAAGGTGATATTGTGGCGCGCACACCAATTGTGTAAAAATTCAAATGCCGGACAAATGAGGGCTGCGGCATACTTTTCTTTTTCGCCCACGACCATGATCTGCTCAATGAAAGCCGATTCCTTGAAGATGTTTTCAACAACCTGCGGGGCAACATATTTTCCGGTCGACAGTTTGAAAATCTCTTTTTTCCTGTCCGTTATTTTGAGGATGTTGTGCTCGTGCAGTTCGCCGATATCGCCTGTGTGAAACCATCCGTCTTTATCAATGACCTCAGCTGTTTTTTCCGGGTCTTTATAGTAACCCATCATCAGACTGGGGCCACGCATCAGAATCTCGCCGTCTTCGGCAATTTTCACTTCAACGTTGTCCAATACGGGTCCCACCGTTCCGAACTTCATCAGCGGGTAATCGCTATGATTTACGGCAATGACGGGCGAAGTTTCCGTCAATCCGTAACCTTCCTGGATGATGATACCAGCGGCGGTGAAGACACGTGCGAGCCTTTCCTGCAAAGCTGCACCTCCCGAAACGATGACCTTGATGTTGCCACCCAGGGCCTCGCACCACTTTTTGTAAATCAGCTTGTCAGCGAGGCTTCGCCTGGCTTCGTACCATGCCCCGTTGGCACGGTTCAGTTCATATTTCAGCCCCAGATTCACGGCCCAGAAAAACAGGCTCTTTTTAATACCGGTCAGCTCCTTTCCTTTCATGATCAGCTTGTCGTACAGCTTTTCGATAACCCTTGGCACAGCCGCAAAACCGTCAGGACTGACTTCACGGAGGTTGTCGCCAATAGTCTCGATGCTTTCGGCATAATACACCGCACAGCCCCGGCGCTGGACCAGGTAATTGACCATACGCTCAAATACATGGCACAGGGGCAGGAAACTCAGGAATTTTCCTTCGGGCGGAACGGGCAAAATGTTGATGGAGCCCTCCACATTGGAAACAAAATTTCTGTGACTGAGCATTACTCCTTTCGGGACACCCGTTGTTCCCGAAGTGTAAATGATTGAAATCAAATCTTCGGCACGGATACTCTTTTTGGTTTTGTCCAGTTCATCCTTTAGCTTACCGGCGTTTTGTTTGCCCAGTTCCAGCAATTCCGTCCAGCTTTTCAAACCCTCCACCGGATCGATACTGTACATCATTTTTACGTTGCCCGATTTTTCAAAGGCTGATTTAATCTTCTGATAAAATTCAGCGGAAGAAACCATTACCATTTTGGCATCGGAGTGAGTCAGGATGTGCTCGTATTCCGTTTCACCGAGATTGGCATAAATGGGAACATGTACCACACCAATCTGTGCCATGCCCACATCCACAAAATTCCATTCGGGCCTGTTATTGATGATGGTTACAATTTTGTCGCCCTTTTTGAATCCGGAAGCCAGCAATCCGTAACTGAAGTTGTCGGCAAATTCCTTGTACTGCAGGGTACTGAACTTTTCCCACTTACCGTTTCTTTTTACGGCCAGTGCATCCTCTCGCCGGAATTCTTTCACGAGCCGGTCAACAATGTCAAAGGTCCTTTCTATTTTCATCTTTCTGAGTATTGATTTTTCCGCTAAATTTACAACAGTTTTTTTATTTGGGCTTAAAGGTCCATGTAAAAGTAAATTCGGCAACCTTTTCTCCCGAGTTATCCCAGCCTGTTGAAACGACGTTCACGGTCTGCCCTTCTCCCGTTTCCAGGCTTTTTTGAATGGCGCCGGCAATGGTTTTTCCGCCGTCGCACCGGAACACAATTTTCGTTCTGGCTTTTTTGGTGAATTGGGCACGCATGTTCAGCACCAGCATGGAAACAGGCACGCTGGCATCGTACACCGCTGACAGCGAGAGGATGCCTGAGGACAACTCGGCAGCCATGCTCAGTACGGCGAAGTACATTGACCGGAAGGGGTTTTTGTTGAGGTATTTGAACGGTACTGAGACCGACGCGCCTGTTTCGTCAAGCTGGATAATTTTCAGTCCTGCCAGCAATCCCATGGGTAGCTTGCCAAGCATGAACATTCTCATTTGCCAGGGCCTGGTGGCGAGTTTACGTATTTTGTTTTCTTTGGTCATAAACATTAGATTACGTTCATTGCGAGTACCGCGCGTTGGTTTTGTGCGTGAGCGCGAAGCAATCTCCGGATTTGTTGAGATCGCTTCACCCTGCCACACCAGCCGCCGTGCTGTGTTCGCGATGACGCCACTCCCACTGTTAGAAATCGTATTTATTGTCCTCAATCAGTTTCGCAGCAATGCGCCTGCGGGCGGCAACCACGTTTACAGCCTGTACTTTGGTGAAACGTTTCATGCCCATCGTCATGCCCATTAATTCGTCGCCTTCGGCAAATGAGTTCACAGCATCAAGTCCGGCCTTGTGGATTTTCGGTGCCAGATCGTAGAGGAAAACATCCAATATGTCTTTGTACAACGACAGCTTCTCCTCATCGTACATTCCGCTCAGCTTTTCAACACGAAGCATCATCGATTCGGCCGCATAGGTAAGTATCAGCATGTCAGACAGGCTCATGATGATTTCCTGCTCGTCGGCAAACTTGTCCATAAACTTCTGCAGGGCAGCACCTGCCGTCATCAGAATGGCTTTTTTGAAATTGACGATGACCTTTTTCCTGTTCTCAAAATAATCCGTACCCGGGCTGCCAAAATCGGGGATGCCCAGCAGTTCGGCAGCCACTTCTTTGGCCGGAGTCATCAGATCAATTTCCCCTTTCATGCCTCTTTTGATGAGTTCGCCAACCACCACCATACGGTTGATTTCGTTGGTGCCTTCAAAAATGCGGTTGATCCTGGAGTCGCGGTAAGCCCTTTCTACCGGCGTTTCAGCCGAATAACCCATTCCGCCATAAATCTGAACTGCTTCGTCCACTACGTAGTCCAGCATTTCGGAGCCAAACACCTTGGCAATTGAAGTTTCCACGGCATACTGATAAATCCCTTTGAGGTTAGCCTGGCCTTTGTCCATCCCGCCTGCAATATACGATTCGATGGCATCATCAATGTTCTGGCTGGCGCGATAGGTCAGCGATTCGGAAGCAAAAGTCCGGATAACCATTTCTGCCAGTTTGTGCCGGATGGCACCAAAACCGGAAATCAATTGACCGAATTGCTTGCGCTCGTTGGCATAATTTACAGCATAGTCAATGGTAGCTTTACAAGCACCTATGCTGGCGCCCGATAACTTGATGCGACCCAGGTTGAGAATGTTCAGTGCAATTTTAAAGCCACTGCCCTGCTCGCCAAGCATGTTTTCAACGGGTACTTTCACATCATCCAGGTAAAGCTGTACGGTACTTGAGCCCTTGATGCCCATTTTTTCCTCATCGGCACCGACCTGGACGCCATCCCAGCCTCTTTCAACAATGAATGCACTCAGGTCTTTGTCGCCTTTTACCTTGGCAAAAACAATAAACACATCGGCCACACCGCCGTTGGTGATCCAGATTTTCACCCCGTTAAGGTTATAGAATTTTCCATCTTCAGTAAGTACGGCCTCGGCCTTGCCCGAATTGGGGTCAGAGCCTGCTTCTGCTTCAGTAAGGCAGTAGGCGCCAATGTACTCGCCGGTGGCCAGCTTCGGGATGTATTTTTTCTTTTGTTCCTCGTTACCGTAGTACAAAATGGGCAGTGTACCGATACCCACGTGGGCCGAATAGGCCACCGCAAAACTGTATCCCTTGCCCATTTCTTCGTTTGCCAGCATGGAGGTCACGAAGTTCTGCCCGAAACCATCGTACTCTTCGGGGATGGAAATTCCCAGCAGTCCGAGTTCGCCGGCTTCTTTCATCATTTTAATGAGCAGTTCACGGTCGTGCTTTTCCAGTTGATCCATTTGGGGATTGACCACCGTGTCTGTAAATTCTTTACAGCTTTGCGCGATCATCCTTTGTTCTTCATTGAATTCCTCAGGAATGAAGATGTCCTTGGCCGCTGTTTCCCTGATGAGAAACTCGCCGCCTTTTAATGTTTTATTTTCTGACATTTTATCGAATTTTTTGAGGTTTAATCCCCGTTCTGAAGAAGGGGGTAACTGATTCATTAATTAAAGCATTTCAAAAATTCCGGCAGCACCCTGGCCCGTACCGATGCACATGGTGACCATACCGTATTTGTTGTTTCGCCGCTTCATCTCGTGCAACAGTTGCACCGTCAGCTTACTTCCTGTTGCACCAAGGGGGTGACCAAGTGCGATGGCCCCGCCGTTGACATTAACAATTTCCGGGTCAAGCCCCAGCTCACGAATGACCGCAATTGACTGCGAGGCAAAAGCCTCGTTCAGTTCGATCATCTCAATGTCGCTTTGCTTCATGCCGGCATGCTTGAGGGCTTTGGGAATGGCAGCCACCGGCCCGATACCCATCTTGTAGGGTTCCACTCCGGCTACCTGATATTCAACCAGCCGGGCGATGGGTGTGAGCTTGTACTCCTTCAATGCTTTTTCAGAAACCACCAAAACAAAAGCGGCTCCGTCAGACATTTGCGAAGAGTTACCGGCTGTGGAAAGCCCGTCCTGGGCAAAAGCGGGCTTCAGCTTTGACAGGGCTTCAAGCGTTGTTCCGCGGCGCGGGCCTTCGTCGGTGTCGAACACAAATTCGCGTGTGGCCATTTTTCCGTTGCTGAAATAATTTTCTTTCACGGTGATGGGAACGATCTCGTCCTTGAATTTTCCGGCGTCAATGGCTGCAAGGGCTTTGTTTACCGATGCCAGGGCAAACTCGTCCTGATCCTGGCGCGAAACTTTGTACTCTTTGGCCACCAGTTCCGAAGTAAGCCCCATGTTCAGGAACCATTTTGTATGTTTTTTGGCCGCATCCGGATTGGGTACCATCCGCCAGCCGCCCATGTTGATCATGGACATGGTCTCGGCACCACCGGCAAGGATAATGTCGGCCAGCCCGGCAGTAATTTTTGCCGATGCAATGGCGATGGTTTCCAGCCCGGAAGCACAGTAACGGTTCACTGTGGAACCGGGCACCTCGACCGTGTCGAGCGACATGAGCGAAAGCAGACGCCCCATGTTGAAACCTGTTTCTGCTTCGGGGAAGGCATTGCCCACCACCACGTCGTCAATTTTTGTTTTTTCTATCTGTGGAAAATCATTCATCAGATGTCTGATGACAGTTGCAGCAATGTCGTCGGGACGGGTGAAACGAAAACTTCCCCGCGGGGCTTTCCCGATTGCTGAGCGATATCCACCAACTATGTATGCGTTCATAATTCTTATTTTTTAATCCCTGGCTCCGGCCCTTTTCCGGGGACAGAACAGACGGGATGGTTATTAATTAATTTCTTAAGATTTTTCCTTTTGTAATCAGACTTTGAATCCTTTCCAGGGTTTTGCGCTGGCTGCACAATTCCAGGAAGGCTTTGCGTTCCAGATCGAGGAGGTACTGTTCCGAAACTTCGGTCAGTGCCTGGGAGATCTCGCCTCCGGCCATCACATGGCCAAGTTTTTCGGCGATAAGTTTGTCGTGTTCGGACATATAATTTCCGGTGGTGAAGCCATCGGCCCCCACGTACACCATGCCAAGGGCTTCCCTGCCCAACACCTTGATGTCGTTGCGGGATGCGGGTTTGGTGTAGCCTTTCCCGGCCATGGCCAGTGCTGCCTTTTTAGCGTAAGCCAACTGGTGTGCACGGCTGACGATGACCTCGTCGGTGCCGTTTCGAAGGTAACCCAGGTCGAAGGCTTCGTAGGCCGAAGTGGAAACCTTGGCCTGCCCGATGCTGAGGTAGCGGTTCAGGAAAGCGTTGGTGCGGATGTCACCCTGACGCAGTTCGTCCGACAGGCGAAGGGCAAACTCCTTGGTGCCGCCACCGCCGGGAATGAGTCCCACGCCAAATTCAACCAATCCCATGTAGGTTTCAGCATGAGCGATCACTTTATCGCTGTGCATGCACAATTCGCAACCACCGCCCAGCACCATGCCGTGGGGCGCTGCAACAACGGGGATAGAAGAATAACGCATGCGCATCATGGTTTTCTGAAACCATTGCACGGCCATGTCCAGTTCTTCCCACTCCTGCTCCACCGCCAGCATGTAAATCATGCCTACGTTGGCACCGGCAGAAAAATGCTCACCTTCGTTGGAGACCACTACGGCCTGGTAGTCGGCCTCGGCCATGTCGATGGCTTTGTTCAGGCCTTCGAGTACTCCTGCGCCGATGGTATTCATTTTGGTGTGAAATTCCACATTCAAAACACCATCGCCCAAATCGAAGACGCTCAGATCACTGTTTTCCCACACCACATTGGTTTGACGCAAAACTTCCAGCGAGAGGCGGTCTTCCTGTCCGGGGATGGTTTTGTAAGACTTGGTTTTGATGTCGTAAAACATTTTGAGGCCGTTTTCCACCTTATAAAAAGAGGTGATGCCGGCATCAAGCATTTCATAGATCCATTTGGCAGGTTTTTTGCCGGCTGCTTCCATGTCCTTCACCGTAGCTTCCACACCAACGGCATCCCAGGTCTGGAAGGGTCCCAGCTTCCAGCCGAAACCGGCATTCATGGCATCGTCAACTTTGTAAATCTCATCGGTGATCTCGGGAATGCGGTTGGAAACAAACTGAAAGAGGCTGTAAAAGGAAGAGCGGTAGAAATCGCCCACCTTGCCTTTGTCGGCAAACAAAACCGGCATGCGTTCCCGCACGTCATCAATGGTTTTCGTTTTTTCAAAAACGCCGAATTTGGGCCGGGGTGCCTCAACATATTCGAGCGTGTTAAAATCAATGGACAAGAATTTCTTTTTGCCGTCTTCTACCACTTTTTTAAAGAATCCCTGCCCGGTTTTCGAGCCCAGCCATTTGTTCTCCAGCATCTGCTGCAGGTAACCGGGGATGGCAAAAGCATCATTGGCCTCGTCGTCGGTGCTTTCGCGGATGTTATTGGCCACGTGTACCAGGGTGTCGAGCCCGACAATATCAGCCGTCCGGAAGGTGGCCGATTTGGCGCGGCCGATGACAGGTCCGGTCAGCTTGTCGATCTCAGGAATGGTCAAATCCAGGTTCTTAACGTTGTTGAACAACTCCATGATGGAAAAGGTACCGATGCGGTTGGCGATGAAAGCCGGGGTGTCCTTGGCAAGAACGGGAGTTTTGCCCAGGAACCTGCCCGCGTAGGAAGTGAGGAACTCCAGCAC
>JAJRWG010000001.1 GCA_024276895.1 Bacteroidota bacterium | reverse complement strand
CTTCGGGCGTCATTCGGGCGGAGTTGCTGTTATCAGCCGACTGCCAACTGCGGACTGCCGACTGAAGACCGCCAACCCCAAACCTACTTTCTTCCCGGATAAACCTTTAAGGCTTCTTCCAGCACTTTTATGGATGTTTTCAGATCTTCGGCTTTCAGCACATAGCTGATGCGCACCTCATTTTTTCCTTTATCCGGTGTCGAATAAAATCCCGAAGCCGGCGCCAGCATGACCGTCTGGTTTTCATAGCTGAAGTCTTCGAGCAACCATTGGCAAAACTTGTCGGAATCGTCAACGGGCAAGCGGGCGACCACGTAAAACGCACCGGAGGGCTTAGGGCAAAAGGCATCTTCAATGTTGTTGATGCCTTCCACAACCGTGTTTCTGCGCTCCAGGTATTCGGCCATTACCTTTTCAAAATAAGATGCCGGCGTGTCAACAGCCGCTTCGGCGGCAACCTGGCCAAAAGTGGGCGGGCTTAAACGGGCCTGGGCGAATTTGAGCGCCGTGGCCATGACCGCTTTGTTTTTCGATGCCAGCCAGCCGATGCGTACACCACAGGCGCTGTAACGTTTGGAAACCGAGTCGATCAGGATAACGTTCTCGCTGATCCCTTCCAGATACATGGTTGAGTAATGTTTCCTTCCGTCGTAAGTAAATTCGCGGTAAACCTCATCGGCGATCAAAAACAGATCATGCTTTTTCACAATGTCGCGCAGGGTTTCCAGCTCTTCTTTCGAGTAAAGGTAGCCCGTCGGGTTGTTGGGGTTGCAGACGAGAATGGCTTTGGTTTTAGGGGTGATCTCCTTTTCAAAGTCTTCCATGGGCGGCAGGGCAAAACCCGTGTCGATGGACGAGAAAATGGGTTTTACATTGATGCCGGCATTGATGGCAAAGCCATTGTAGTTGGCATAAAAAGGCTCGGGGATAATAATTTCATCGCCGGGGTCCATGATGGACTGAAACGCGAAAAGCAAAGCTTCAGAGGCACCTGCCCCTACGATAATCTCTTCGGCTGTGAGGTTGATGTTTACGGTCTTGTAGTAGTCAACCAGTTTTTGGCGCAGGGAGGGCATGCCGGCCGAATGGCTGTATTCAATCACCAGGTGGTCGTAGTTCCGCACGGCATTCAGCGCCAGTTCAGGTGTTTCAATATCGGGTTGACCGATGTTCAGCGGGTAAATCTTGATGCCTTTTCTCCGGGCAGCTTCAGCGTATGGGACTAATTTACGAATAGGGGATTCGGGCATGGCCTTCCCCTTTTGTGAAATATTCAGCATAGTTTTTTTGTTAACGGGAAATAAATAAGATCACCGGCATTCTTGCTGAAAAAAATGCCAGGAGCCTCCATCACTGAAAACCGGTTACTTGTTTATGGGTGCAACGCCGGTTCCCGTTTCCTTTTCCGGAAGGGCTTCAGCAGGCTTGGGGACTACTTTGCCTTTGATCCGTAAAACAACGGTGCTTTTATTCTTGGCATTTGAATAAACAGTAACCGATTTGTTAAAGGTCCCGATCTTGCTGGTGTTGTAAGTTACCTTGATTTTATTTTCCTCACCGGGCAAAATGGGTTCTTTGGGCCAGGAAGGAACGGTGCACCCACAGGAAGACCGCGGTTTCGACAGAATGAGCGGCTCGTTTCCGGTGTTGGTGAACAGAAAACTAAAACTGCCGTCCGACCCCTGGTAGACCTCACCGTAATCATGTGAGGTGGTCTTGAAAGTGATGACTGGTCCGTTCATCCTTTTTTCCATTTCTTTTTTCTGCGTTTCCTGTTGTCCGAAAGCTACAGAAACAGCGAGCATCATTGTCAATGCAATTACTATCTTCTTCATTGTTTTTTGTTTAAAATTTAACGGACAAATGTACTAATATTATTAAGTTCAAAGTCCGGTTTCATGCAATTAAAGCGCAAATTAATGTGAATATTCGTTAATTTTTCCTCTTTCGCCCACTATTCTGCCATGCCCGGTGAATTTTAATACTTTTGTAAACAGAATATCTTTTGCAATCCCGGCCTTATGAAACAAATAACGCTTCTCATCTTTAGCATGCTCTTTTTCGCAAACCTGAGCGGACAGACACTGACTAATGTACTGACCCTTGATTCGTTAGATATTAAAATAGATGGAAATCCGGTGGAAAATAAATCCACGGACGGCCGCATGCTCATTGCTTACGAGCAGGCAACAATCCGGCTTTTCCAAAACAGTGATCTGACTTACTGGGCAACATTCAATTACACAGAGTGTGGGAAAAAGGTAAAGCTGAAAGCAGAAACTTACATTGAACTCCGCGACGGTACTGTGATACGGGGGAACCGTTACATGACAAAACGAAAATTATCCGGTGAAGGCCCGGCCTGGATTATCGAAACCAACAGGGATACCATCGCGGTAAACAGCAATAAAAAAATTGATTTTATTGCTGAATTCGCTTATGCCATGCGCCTCAGCAACTGATTTTTCTGTTGAAAAACCAGGATGCACTGTTGAAGTGCAATTGAATTATAGAAGTACCCCAGGTTTTATATTTGAAACTGAATAGTTGCGATTATTATTACGTTCAAGGTCTGAGGTTTAAAGTTTCTCCCCGCACTTTTTGCAGTACACAGCGTCATCGTCATGTTCAGAGAAATTGCAATTCTGGCATACCTGGGTATTGGTTCTTCTTTTGGAGCGGAAAGCAATCTCGGTGGTGATGATGCCCGTCGGTACGGCAATGATTGAGTAGCCGATGATCATCAGCAACGATGCAAGGGTCTGACCGGCAATGGTCTGGGGTGCAATGTCGCCGTAGCCCACTGTGGTGATGGTAACAATGGCCCAGTAGATGGAAACGGGGATGTTTGCAAAACCGTTCTCGGGGCCTTCAATCAGGTACATCACCGAGCCGATGATAACGACAATGGTGATGATGACTTCCAGAAAAACGATGATCTTGGCACGACTGCTGTTCAAAGCCAGCTTAAGTGAATTGGCCGCGCCGACGAAACGCATCAGCTTCAATACCCTGAATATCCTGAGTAAGCGTAAAATACGTACAACCACAAGGTAATGGGTTCCGGCAATAAACAAACCGATGTAAGTGGGGATGATGGCCAGAAAATCAATGATCCCGTAAAAGCTGAAGATGTATTTTACAGGACTGTTGACAGTGTAAATGCGCAGCATGTATTCAACAGTAAACAAGATCGTAAGCACCCACTCGATGGTTTCGAGCCAGGCGCCGTATTTTTCGTGAATACTGGACACACTGTCAAGCAATACAACGATTACGCTCAGGACAATGGTCACAAACAGCAGGATGTCGAAAGCCTTTCCCTTCGGCGTATCTGCCTCAAAAATAATGTCATGCATTCTCTTTCTGAAATCCCTGCCGGCCATTTTCCGATCGTATTTGCCCAAGGCACTAAAATAGAAAATTAAGCGTTTCTAATCAATTACAAAGATTATTTAATTTTGCACATTCACTAACTAATATTATTTTAACAATGAGAAAACAGTACCTGGTATTTTTTACCGCACTTACAATTGGATTTATTTTCCTGAATTTTACACTTCAAACTAAAGACAATTCGTCGCCCGAAGGCAATTCGAATTTTGAGATCCCCGAAGACATTCAACCGATCATCGAACAGTCCTGTTTCGGCTGTCACAATACCGAATCGAATAACGACAAGGCGAAGAAGAAACTGCTGTTTGATAAGCTGGGCGAGTTAAAAACCTACAAACTGGTGGGCAAGCTTGCCGATATGGCTGATATTTTAAAAGAAGGCGACATGCCTCCGAAAAAGGCCATCGAAAAATTCCCCGAGATCAAGTTGTCGGGTAAAGACAGGAAAACGTTGATAAACTGGGCTGACAAAACAGCCGAGAGTCTGACCAAATAAAGCTTGACTTTACTTATGCGCGTTATGAAGAAGAAAACAATTGGAGTCATTTTGCTTGCGATTCTGGTGATCATTCAGTTTGTGCCCTCAGGCAGGCCGGAGGTTATTAAAAATAATCCCAACGACCTTTTGCTGAACAACGAAGTTCCGCGGGAAGTGGCAGCCATGCTCCGCGCTGCGTGTTACGACTGCCATTCCAACGAAAGTGTTTTTCCGTGGTATGCCAGTGTGGCTCCGGTTTCTTTTTTAGTGAACCGCGATATTCGCCATGGACGCGACGAGTTGAATTTTTCAAACTGGGAAGCATTGGGAAAAGTTGACAAGGCCCGCCTGCTGGACGACATCACCGAAGCGCTTGACGAGGAAGAGATGCCGTTGCCCATTTATCCGCCCTTGCATCCCGAAGCCAGGTTGAGCGAAGAAGACCGGCTGTTGCTTATTGAGTGGGCGGAAAGTTTTGCAGAAAGTTTGTTCGAAGACTGAAAACGGGAACAGGAGAAAAAAGCGCCTTTCCAAACTGAAAAAGCGCTTTTTGTTTTCGGGTGGGGTCCCTTTACTTGACCTCCACTACGTTTTCCATGCCCATCGTAATGGCATCTTCGTTCAACGGGATCAGCTTGTGGTACCTTTCGTGAAGTGATTTTTTCAATCCTTTGATCACATTTTCCAGTTTGACAATGGGCTTTACCTTGAGGTAGCCACCCAGGACAACCATGTTGAAAATCTTGGTGTTGCCCATTTGAGATGCAATCTTGGCACCTTCAATCCTGTAAATTTTGATGTCTTTTCTTGACGGGTGGCGCGAAATGCCGTTAGGATCATAAATCAGAACGCCGCCTGGTTTGACCGCCGGCTCAAACTTGTCCATCGACTGCTGGTTGAGAATGATGGCCGTGTCGTAGGCTGTGAGTGTGGGCGAACTGATCCGCTCATCGCTGACGATGACCGTAACATTGGCTGTGCCACCCCTCATCTCCGGACCGTAAGCCGGAAACCAGCTCACTTCCTGATCCTGCATGATGCCCGAGTAGGCAAGTATTTTGCCCATGGACAAAACGCCTTGTCCGCCAAAACCTGCTATGATTATTTCTTCTGTCATTTTCTGGTTCTTTTTTTCGTTGCTTTTATTTCTCAACTAATTTGCCATCCACTTTCATGTCGCCCAATGGGTAATAGGGAAACATATTGTCTTCCATCCAGACATTTGAATCCAGGGGTGTCATTTTCCAGCCCGAGTTACAGTTTGAAACAATTTCGATAAACGAGACACCCGGTTTTCCGTCCAGTTGGTTCTGGAATGCCTTTCTGACTGCCCGCTTGGTTTTGCGCACGGCCGAAGGAGTATGCACCGCCTGCCGGGTTACAAAATAAGTCCCGGGAAGTTCGGCCAACAGCTCGGTTATCCTCAACGGGTTCCCCATTGATTGCACTTCCCGGCCATAAGGTGAGGTTGAAGTCTTCATGCCGGGAAGAGTCGTCGGGGCCATTTGCCCGCCGGTCATGCCGTAAATTCCATTGTTGATAAAGATCATCACGATTTGCTCGCCCCTGTTACAGGCATGGAGGGTTTCGGAAGTACCGATGGCAGCAAGATCGCCATCACCCTGGTACGAAAAAACAATCTTGTTGGGCCACAGGCGCTTGATGGCTGTTGCAAGGGCCGGTGCACGGCCGTGTGCCGCTTCCTGCATATCCACGTTTAAAAACTCGTAGGCAAGTACCGAACAACCTACCGGGGCAATGCCGATGGTTTCGTTTTCCTGCCCCAACTCTTCAACCACTTCCATGATAATGCGGTGGGCAGTGCCATGGCCGCAACCCGGGCAATAACTCAGGGTGTTGTCGGTCATCAGTTTCGTCTTGACGTAAACCTGATTTTCCGGTTTGATAATATCTTGCAGTGTTATCTCTGGCATGGTTTATCCTCCTATAATTTGTTTTTTGAGCGCTTCCAAAACTTCCTCCGGTGAGTGGATCACTCCTCCGTAGCGCCCGAAATGTTCAACTTTAGTCCTCTCTCGAACAGTCAGTCTGATGTCTTCAACCATCTGCCCTGCACTCATCTCAACAGAAAGAAATCCTTTGATGCCCTTGTTCACCAGGTCTTCAATGGGTTGCTTGGGAAAAGGCCACAGGCTGACGGGCCTGAGCAATCCTGCTTTAATCCCCTCTTTGCGTGCCAGTTGTATTGATTTCTGGGCGATGCGTGCACTGGAGCCGTAGGCGATGATGACGTATTCCGCGTCATCGCAGTCAATCATCTCGTAGCGTACTTCTTCAGCTTCGATTTTTCCGTATTTTTCCTGCAGATGGTGGTTGTGTTTCTCCAGCTTGTAGGGGTCAAGGTGCAGCGAAGTCAGAATACGGCGTTCCTGTCCTTTGGGTTTACCGTTGGTAGCCCAGGGGTAACGTGCAATAACTTCTTCGTCAGTCAGGCGGGGGATGGGGTCGAACAGTTCTACCTTTTCCATCATTTGACCAATGAGGCCGTCTGACATGATGATGACCGGTGTGCGGTATTTAAATGCAAGCTCGAAAGCCAGCGGAACAAAGTCTGACATTTCCTGCACCGAAGCAGGCGCTATTACCGGTAACCTGTAATCGCCGTGGCCACCGCCTTTTACCGCCTGAAAATAATCGGACTGCGAAGGCTGGATGTCGCCCAGCCCGGGGCCGCCGCGTACCACGTTAGCCACCACGCAGGGGATTTCTGCACCGGCCATGTACGACAGCCCTTCCTGCATCAGGCTGATGCCGGGGCTGGATGAAGAAGTCATCACTTTTTTTCCTGTGCCGCCACCACCGTACAACATGTTGATGGAAGCCACTTCGCTTTCTGCCTGAAGTACGATCATGCCCGTTCTTTCGTGAGGCTTTTCGGCCATCAGGTATTCAGTTACTTCGCTCTGGGGAGTAATCGGATACCCGAAATAGCCGTCAACACCGGCCCGGATTGCCGCTTCGGCCAGGGCCTCGTTACCCTTCATTAGTCTTAGTTCGCCCATAATTTCCTTACTTGT
>JAJRWG010000055.1 GCA_024276895.1 Bacteroidota bacterium | reverse complement strand
GGCGGAACAACCTACACCTGGTCAGAAACCGGTGCAGCATCGGGTGCCGATCCCTACACCCTGGCAGGTTCAACCTTTACGGGAACGGGTACTTTCACCGTTGGCGACTACTTCAACGCGGGTAAACGCCTGAACCTCAACCTGTGGCTGGCCGGCGCTTTCAACGGCACCAACATGAACAAAGACCTGAACACCGCGGGCCTCATCCCCACCACCGACCCCTACGGCATTTCTGCGGAAACAACAACTGTTCCTGCTGATGCCGTTGACTGGGTAAAAGTGGTGCTGAGAGACCAGACAACACCTTCCACTTTAATTGATTCCTTCGCATTTTTCGTGGACATTAACGGGAACCTGCTCGACAGGGATGGAAACATTGGAGGAAAAATTACAGGCGTGAGCAATGCTACACCTTATTATGTAGTCGTTACGCATCGAAACCACTTTGGTATAATGAGTTCCTCAACGATCGACCTGAGTGTGGCCTCCCCTTCATGGGATTACACCACCGCACAAAGCCAGGCCTGGCAGGATGTCGGCATCTCAACCAATGCTGCCATGAAAGAGGTGACAACCGGCGTGTTTGGTTTGTGGGAAGGTGATGCTACTGATAATGGTGAAGTTGCTTATAACGGTGGTGGAAATGATCGTTCTGCAATACTGGGGGAGGTTGGCAACACAACTCCAGGAAATAACGTGCTTACTGTTTATTCAGATAACGATGTTAACATGGATAGCGATGTAATTTACAACGGAGCAGGTAGTGACCGCGCAGTTGTATTAGCCGTTGTAGGTAATACTACACCTGGTGTTGTTTACAAAAGACACTTACCATAACAAATCACTAATTATTAATCAACGAAAAGAACAAGAAAATGAAAAATATTAAACACCTCATTACATTTCTCGTAGTAAGTTTATTGGTATTAGCGATTAGTAATGTAAACGCCCAGGTATTTGAGAGCAGGGTTGTGGAAAATGACATGGGTTACCTGGTTTACCAAATGCGGGAAACATCCGGAACCAATACGCCAACGACTTCAACCACTATTATTGACATTACTTTTGTCATCAGATATCCCGCCGGCGCAGTTGATATAGATTTGCTTTGTACATCCAATCCTTACAATCTTGTAGACGGCTTAGCAGTAGAACAAACTTCAGGTGACGGAGTGTATGATTATCATTACTGGAATGCAATGAATACACCTTTCAATTCTCCAACAAACTGGGTGGTGAATCAATGGGAAGACATTGCTGTTTTTAAAGCATTTGGCGCTACAGGTAGCGGGTTATTCGAGGTTGCTCCTGATGGATGGGAAGGTAGATCGCACAACTGGAGGCAGGATCCGCCAGTTGGTGGGCAGGATTTTACCCCGTCAGTTAACGGCAGTGTTACCTACTCTTACCCGACACTTATTTATGATTATGTATGGACTGGCAATGGGACAAATACTGGATTTCAGGATCCGCACAGTTGGGCTCAAGGAGCAAACTGGGAAGATGAGTGTGGAACACCCCGTTCTGCTGCACCTGTAGCCGCAAGCAATTGTTATATTCCTTCAGGGCGCACCAATTATCCTGAAAATGTGAATTTTGCATTTGTTGCCGGCACAGGGCCAGCTAATAATGTAACCATTCAAAGTGGGGGTTTAATTAATTTTGGAATTCCTACAAACACAGGTGAATTGTTAGATTTTTCCGGTGACCTAAAGGTTTATGGTAATTTTAACATAAGGCCTAATGGTGCGGTTACAGTTGCAGGAAGCACACATCTTGAAGGGGACACGAGTCTTGTCGTTTTGGCCGATACCACCGGTATAGGATCATTCAAAGACAACGGAACTATCACTTACGGTACCAACGGAACAGCCAAGGTGCAGATTTTCCTGGGACACGGAACACCGCCTACAGGGAGTTTCTTTTTCCACCAGGTAGGCCCCACCGTGGATAACGCGACATCTTTCTCGGGTGTTTACCTGGATGATTTCAATCTGAATGACGGTGCCGGCGGCGGAACGGATTACGCTTATATTTTTGATGAGCCCAGCGGTTCATGGGTAAATATTTACGCCTACGCCACGGAAATCCATACCGGCTCAGGCATGATGATCTCCACAAGCAATGTGGAAACTCATACCATTGATTCGCTGGTCGGCCAACTGCTGACCGGTTCGGTCAGCAGCCCGGCACTGACAACAGGCGGTGCCAGCTACGAAATGATCTCCAACCCCTACCCTTCAGCAATCGATTTTGATTTGTTTTTTGCCAACACCGGCAATGCAACGGTTATCAACAATAAAAACTGGATCTGGGATGCGACTATAGGTAACTACCTTGCACGGGCAGGTGGAACCGGCGGGGTACAGAATATCCAGGTAGGCCAGGCTTTCTTTGTGGAAACCATTGCCGGAGGAACGGTATCATTTGAAAACTCCAACCGGGTACACAGCACAGATCCTTTCAGGGATGAGATAATCAATATCCTGACACTGGACATCAACGATAACGAAACCACCTTTGCCGACCAGTTGGTTATCCGCTTTGACGAAGCAGGCACCAACGGTTACGACGAAGCCATCGAGGCCATCAAATGGGGTAGCATGTACGAAAACTCCACCGAGATCAGCAGCGTTGCCGAAGACGGAACCACACTTTCGGTCAATGTGCTTCCGCAACTGGACCTCCAGGGCGAGATGGTCAGTGTTCCGGTGAACTTCAGCTGCGGACACGAAGGCGAATACGTTTTCACGGCCAGTGACCTGGAAAGCTTCGAACCCGGTACTGAAATCTGGATTGAAGACAAACTGGACAATTACCAGTGGCACCACTTCTCACCCGGCCACGACACCTACACCTTTACTGCCAGCCCCGATGATGCTCCCGACCGGTTTATCGTCCACTTCTTCGGGCCAACTTCGGTTAATGACCTGGAATCGCATAACGTAAAAATTTACGCGATTAACGAGTATGCTCATGTAACCAACCTGACAAAAAATGAGAATATTGAAGAAGTCTTTATTTACAGCATGTCCGGTACCATGGTGATGCACAAGCAAGTTCCTGCACAGAACAGGTACCGCTTCTTTGTTTCAAACCACGACGGTTATTACATCGTACGAGTTGTAACTGACAAGAACATTTACACCGAGAAAGTTTTTGTACACTGATAATTTTCTAAGAACAGGTAATAATAACAAGTAAAAAATATTTCAAAAATGATAAAGATGAAAACAATTAAGAAAATAATCGGACTTGCAATTCTCATTTTATTCTTTGCCCCGTTGACGCAAGTTATGGCACAAGGATCGCCCCCGCCACCTCCGGGTGATGTGGGCGGTGGTGACACACCGATCGGCGGAAACGCCCCCATTGGAACGGGTCTGGTTATTTTAACCACCCTCGGGCTGGCTTATGGCGGGAAAAAAGTTTACGACGCCAGGCAAAAGCTTGAAGAATAGCAGTAAGGACGATTAAATATATTTTAGGGGGGTCCTGCCTTTGTGTTCAGCACACAGGCAGGGCTCTTTTATTTTGTCGCAGCTAAAACCACCCGGTAATTCCTGATCACTTTTCCGAAACGAGTATTTTTTCCGGGAGATCCTTGCCTGCCGGAAAGCAGGTCAAACCACCGTCTCGCGTGGTTCGAAGTGACCACGGCATTTCTCCTTTCCATTTAGGCACTATCTTTGCAACACTTCAAAAGTCACTTCAAAAAAAAAACACGCCATGAAAAAAGCCTTGTTCACAACCCTTCTACTTTTTCTTTTTGTTTTTATCAGCGGGTTTCTGGTGAATCCCACGGTTGAGGATTACGACAAAAGCTGGAAACAGGTTGAGAAATATGTTGACGAAGGTTTGCCAAGGTCGGCACTGGCCATTGTTGATGAAATTTTCCGCAAAGCCAAATCGGAGGACAACCGTCCTCAATTCATCAAAGCCCTGATTTACAAAGTGAGCCTGCAAAGCCGTTTTGAGGAAGAGCATTTGATGCAGGCCATCCTTGTTTTTGAAGAGGAGCTTAAACAGGCGAAATCCCCTGAAAAACAAGTGATCCGGTCGCTGCTGGCAGAGCTGTACCGTGGCTTTTACCAACAGAACCGATGGACCATCAACAACCGGAAAACGGTTGAGGGGCTGGATGACAAGGACATCCGTACCTGGGATGCGGTAAAGCTGAACAGGAAGATCAGAGGCTACTACCTCCGTTCCCTTGACGCAGCCGGGACGCTGAAAACAACCCCGCTTGAGGATTACAACCTGATCCTGAAACAGGAAGACGGTTCCAATTTCGAACTCTGGCCCAGCCTGTACGATTTACTGGCCAACCGCGCACTGGAGTATTTTTCCGGTGAGGACGTTGAACTGACCGAGCTGTCGGGCATTGTTTCCCCGGAAGTGAGAATGCTTCCGCTGGAACAGTTCCTGAAGGAAAAGTCAGACAACACCGACAGTTCAAACATCACCATCGCGCTGAATCTTTACCGCCACCTCCTGGGCTTTCACATGAAAAATGAAAACACCGAAGCCCTGATCGATCTTGAATTAAGACGTCTTGCTTTTGTTTACGACCACCTAACCGACCAGACAACTGAAACTCAGGATTACATCAAAATTCTCAAAGATCTTGGTCAGCGCTACAAAAATCATCCGGCCTTCGCGAAGATTGGAAAACAACTGGCAGGGCTCTACCTGGCAGAGTCGGCGAAGTACGTTCCGCTGTTGGGCGACGAGCATCGCCGTGAAAAAAACGAAGCTGAAAAAGTCTGCGAAGAAGTGATCGAACTGTACCCCGATGAAAATGCTTCGGAATACTGCAAGTCCATGCTCAACCGGATCAGGAAAAAGTCATTCGGTTTAAAAACAGCGTCGGCGACCTTGCCCGGCAAACCTTTTCCGGCCTTGCTGAATTTCAGGAACATCACAAAACTCTACTTCCGCATTGTGAAAGTAGATCCCGACGAAGATCTAAAGCTTCGCGAAAAGCAAAGGCAGCAGGAAATAATGGCGGGCTACCTGAAAAACGAGGCCGTTGAAAGCTGGTCAATTGACCTGCCCGATACCAAAGACCACCAGCAGCATGCCACGGAAATCCGGATGCCTGCGCTGGAAAATGGCTACTACGTTGTTTTTGCTTCCGACGACCCGTCTTTTTCGTCCGGGGGCAATCTCACTTACCAGTCTGTTTGGGTAAGCAGCCTCAGCTACATTGTCAGGTCGGACGACCCGGAGGGAAACAACGAAATGTTTGTCCTCGACAGGGAATCCGGAAACAGACTTCCCGGCGTCCGGATCACTGTTTACCAGAAGGTTTACGACAGCAGGCAACGGGTTTACCACACCTGGGTGGTGGGGAACCTGGTTTCCGGTGAGGATGGCTTCGTCAGCATTGAAAGTTTTGCCGGTGAAAACTACGGCTCTTACATTCTTGACCTTGCAAAAGACGGCGATCGCTTGTTTTCGGACGCTTACCTGGATTTTTACAAATGGCAAGAAAACAGAAAGCCCCGGCTACACACTTACTTTTTCACCGACCGCGCCATTTACCGGCCCGGACAGACGGTTTATTTTAAAGGCATCGTTGTCGAAAGCAAAGGCAGCGAGGTGACCATCAAAGCGGAGACCCCGGTTGAAGTAGAGTTTTTAAATGCCAGCCGCAAAAAAGTGAGCAGTGCTAATTTTGTCAGCAACGACTTCGGTTCCTTTCACGGGTCGTTTGTGATTCCCACGGGCGGGCTTAACGGCCGGATGACCCTTAAAACCAAAAGCGGCTACACCTCTTTCCGGGTTGAAGAATACAAGCGTCCCGGATTCCGGGTGCTGTTCGACACTCTGGAAGGACAGTACAAACTCAACGAAACAATCACCGTTACCGGACGGGCTGAAGATTTCAGTGGCAGCGTGCTGTCGCGGGCCGGCGTAAAATACAGGGTTGTACGGCAGGCTGTTTTACCGCGTCCCTTGTACGGTTACCGCGATTTCGGCATTCCGTGGCCCTCGTTTCCATTGGAAACCGAAATCGCTCACGGATTTATAAGTACAAAAACCGACGGTACTTTTACGGTGAGCTTTGAAGCCCAGCCCGACCTGCGCATTCCACGCAAGCTGGACCCCACCTTTAACTACCGCATTTACGCCGATGTAACCGACATAACCGGTGAGGTGCAAACGGGCGAAACTTTTGTAAGAGTGGGTGCTTCTTCAATTGTGCTGGAGATTAGCGGCCCTGAAACCATCGACCGCGAAAACCCGGAAGCCCTGACCCTTCTTGCGGCTAATCTGGCGGGAGCGCCCCTTGCCGTAGCCGCAAGGGTGAGCGTTTTTAAATTGAAACCTCCCTCACGGCTGCTGAACAAACGGCTCTGGCCACAACCTGACCTTTACACCATCCCGGAGGCCGGCTTTAAAAAAGAGTTCCCGCACGATATTTACAAAGACGAAAACCGGAAAAACAAATGGCCGAAAACCACGGTGCTTGAAACGACCGTTAGGGTTGACGGGGAAAAACAACTGCTTAAAGATGAGCTGAACCGCTGGTCACCCGGCGAATACCTGGTGGTAGCCCAAAGCGTTGACAAGCACGGCGACACGGTGGAAACATTACGCTTTTTCAAGCTTTACTCCACGGCTGGAAAAAAGATACCCGGAAATGAAATTTTCTGGACCACCCTTTCACGGGAAAAGGCTGAACCCGGCGAAACACTCAAACTGGTGGTGGGCTCGGCAGCAAAAAAAACAAAGGTGCTTGTCGAAATAATCAACGGCAGGCAGACGCTCAGCAGCAACTGGCTCGTGCTGAACAAAGGACAAAAAGTTGTGGAAATACCGGTGAAGGAAGCCTATCGTGGTAACTTTTCCATCAACCTCACCACCGTCAGGCTCAACCGTTTTTACAACAAAAGATTTGTGGTGGAAGTTCCTTTCACCAACAAAAAACTGGACATCGCCCTTGAAACACACCGCGATTTTCTGACTCCCGGAAAAAAAGAAGAGTGGCGGGTGAAGATCAGCGGGCCCGGTGGGGAAGCTGCCGCAGCCGAATTGCTGGCAGGAATGTACGATGCTTCCCTGGACCGGTTCAGCGAAAATGCCTGGAAGCTGAAACTGTACTATCCCAAAACCCAGTCGAAAAACTGGAAGGCTGCGCAGTTCAGGGTGCTGTCCAACAGCTACCTGCACAAGGTACAACCACCGGTGTTCAGCCCCGAGCCGCAGCAGTACCCCACCGTCAACTGGTTCGGTTACTACTTTCTGAACCGTGGTGTAAGAATGATGGACTTCGGCATGCAAGCCATGGCAACCGAAACACCGGCAACGGAGAAAAGTGCCGAAGAAGTGGTGGAAGACAGCGATGTTACTGAAACCGAAGTTCCTGAAAACGGTCAGCAAATCCTGGCAGGAACACAGAAGGAAAAAGAAACTGCCCCGCCCCTGCGAACCAATTTCAACGAAACGGCTTTCTTTTACCCGCAACTCACAACCGACAGCAGTGGGAACCTTCTGTTCGGCTTTACCACTCCCGATGCACTGACCGAGTGGAAACTGCTGATGCTGGCCACTACCAAAGATCTGAAAACGGGAATGCTGGTGAAGAAAATCAAGGCGCAAAAAGAGCTGATGGTATTGCCCAACGTGCCCCGCTTTGTACGTCAGGGCGACAAGCTTGTTTTTTCAGCCAAAGTCGTTAACTTCACAGACAGGGAAATGGAAGCCGATGTCCGCATTGAGTTTTTTGATGCGATCAGCATGAAAGCCGTGACCATTTTTGCCAGCGGCCAACAAAAATCGGCTACCGTCCGCATTCCGCCCAAACAAAACGCCAGGCTGAGCTGGGCTGTCGAAATTCCCGCCAACCTGAGCATGCTGGCCTACCGGATCAGAGCCACTGCAGGCACTTTCAGCGACGGGGAGGAAAGAATGTTTCCCGTGCTGACCAACCGCATGCTGGTAACCGAAACCATGCCCATGCCTGTGAATGGCGGAAAAACCCGGATTTTCAAATTCGACAAATTGCTTAACTCGGACAAAATTGCCGGCCCGGTCACAAGGAAAGATTTTCGATTCACGGTAGAGTTCACTTCCAACCCGGCATGGTACGCCGTTCAGGCCCTTCCCTACATGGCGGAGGGCAACAGGGAAAGTATCTCCGTGCTGTTCAACCGTTACTTCGCCAACAGCCTTTCGGCCTTCGTTGCCAACAGCAATCCGAAGATCCAAAGGGTTTTCGAAAGCTGGAAGCGTCTTTCACCCGATGCCTTTTTATCAAAACTTCAACAAAATGAAGAGCTGAAATATGCCGTCCTCAATGCCACACCCTGGGTACTGGAAGCCGAAGACGAAAGCGAGCAAAAACGACGGATCGGGATTTTGTTTGATCTGAACCGCCTGGCCGCAGAACAGCGAATCGCCCTGGAAAGGCTGAGGGAATCACAGCTTTCATCGGGGGCATGGCCATGGTTCAGGGGGATGCAGGACGACCGCTACACCACCCAGCGGATTGTTACCGGTTTTGCCAAACTGAACAGCAAAGGTGTGATTGATCTGACCAAAGACAAGCAGTTGCAGCAAATGCTGCGAAAAGCCGTGCGTTACCTCGACAACCGTCTGAAGGCAGACTACGAAAAGCTGAAAAAGAAGAATCCAAAGGGGATGGACAAGAATCATTTAAACAGCATGGTCATCCAGTACCTGTATGCCCGCTCGCTGTTAACAACTTTGCTCCCCGTCCCCGCACAAAGCGGGGAGGCTTTCGATTACTACACCGGCCAGGCGAAAAGGTACTGGTTGAAGCAGACAAAATTACTGCAGGGGATGATTGCGCTGGCGATGAATCGCCTGTCGTACCGCAACCAGGCCGAAGCCATCGTCCGTTCGCTAAGGGAACGTGCCCTGCACAGCGAGGAAATGGGCATGTACTGGCGGCAGCAAAACGGATGGAACTGGTTCCGGGTACCTGTGGAAACACAGGCTTTGATGATCGAAGTTTTCAGCGAGGTCGGCAATTACCCAAAGGAGGTGTACCAAATGAAAATCTGGCTGTTGAAGCAAAAACAAACCCAAAAATGGAAAACTTCATCCGCGACAGCGGAAGCCGTTTTTTCCCTGCTGATGTACGGCGAAGACCTGCTGGCCGGCGACCAGACGGTTAAAATCAAGGTGGGTTCCCAAACCATCGACACGGACAATCCCGATTTGGGTGTTGAAGCCGGGACGGGCTACTTTAAAACAGCCTGGAAGGGGGAAGAGATCAAGGCAGGAATGGGCAGGATCGAAGTAACCAACCCCAACAAATCCATTGCCTGGGGGGCTGCCTACTGGCAGTATTTCGAGAACCTTGACAGGATTACCGCGCAGCAGTCCCCGCTCTCGCTGGAGAAAAAACTGTTTGTGGAGGTGCTGACGGATGCCGGCCCGGTGATCAAACCGCTGGAAGAAGGCCAAAAGCTGAAACCCGGCGACAAAGTGATTGTCAGGCTGAACATCCGAACGGACAGGAACATGGAATTCGTCCACCTGAAAGACATGCGCGCCACGGCTTTTGAACCCCTGAAACCCTTGTCGGGCTACACTTACACAGGGGGACTCGGCTACTACCAAAACATCACCGATGTGTCCACCGATTTTTTTATGCGATACCTGAACAAGGGAACCTACGTTTTGGAGTACCCCCTGCACGTGAGCCAAAGCGGGGTGTTCAGCAACGGAATTGCCACCATCCAAAGCATGTACGCACCTGAGTTTGGTGCCCACTCATCGGGCTTACGGATTGAGGTTAAAGACCTCAAAAAGTGACGGATTTTATTTGACGATCAGCTTTACAGCCTTTGAAATGATCTGAAAATCCAGCGGCGAGTTGCCCAGCGACTCGCCGTCGGTTTCAAGGTAGAGGGCATTTTCAGGCACCGAGCGGACAGTGAACTGTTCGCCGCGGAAAGTTTCAACCTCAGGCAATTCGATGAAAGAACCGTCGTAAAGGTTTTTAATGTTACGGATAATGCGCAGCTTGCCGGTTTTGCGGATGACGGTTACGTCCAGCAGGCCGTCGTCGGGAACGGCAAAGGGCAGTTGCATCATGCCTGCACCGTTGTACTTGCAAATGCCGATACTCATGGTGAAGACTTTGCCCGAAAAAATAGTCTTGCCGCCGGAATCAATTTCGAGGTAGGCTACCTTGTACTGAAACAGGGCGTTCAACAGGTTGAACAGGTAAACCAGTGCCCCGCCTCTTCCCTTTCGTTTCATCAGGTTTGTTTTGTGCGTCACCAGGGCATCGTAACCCATGCCCGCGATGTTCACAAAGTAACGGTCGGCCCGGTTTTGGTGACGCCGGTACTTGACCACACCCACATCCTGCACGAAGGTTTTTCCTCTTTTGATGATGTCAACCTGCTCGCTGTAAGCAGCCGGCAGCCCGTACATCCTTCCCCAGTCGTTGCCTGTTCCCACGGTTACCATTCCCAGGGTGATGTCGGTGGATTTGAACCGTTCTTGCCGGAAAATGCCGTTCACAGCTTCATTCAGGGTGCCGTCCCCGCCAACCACAAGAATGCGTTTGAATCCTTTTTCTTCAATGGATTTGCTGACGATCCGGATGGCGTGGCCCATACGTTCCGTGAAAACGGTTTCCATTTTCAGGCCCGCCTTCTGTAGCAATTGACTGATCTGGGGCCAGTCGCGCTTTCCCTTGTTGGTACCGGCGTGAAGGTTGACCAATACCAGCCATTTGTCGTTATCGGTTTTCAAAACGGTTTGTGTACTTTCTTTCATTCAATGCTTTTTTCGACGCAAGGATTTATTGATTTTGCTTACGGACAGCCCTCAGTTTTTTGTACTTCTTAAAAGTAGCGCCTGCCGAAAGATAGCAGATTTCCAGTCCGGTGCTGCCGTCCAGAAAACCCAAAAGAAAAATGTAATCGCGTATAAACCTGACCAGCGGGCTTAAGACCATTTTCAGCCAGGATGCTTTTTTCCCTTTCTCAAAATAAGCCTGTGCAGCAATGTCGGTAAAGTGTTCAAGTTGTTTGTGATAATCCCCGGATGTGTGAAAGGAGTAATGTAAAAGGTCGCCCTGAAGGTGTACCGTCGTTGCTTTTTCAGTAAAAAGAAACTTGTCGTGAGGGTTAATGCCTCCCCACTGCCCTTTTTGCCTGTTGAACAACCGCAGTTTGACGTCGGGGTACCATCCGCAGTGACGGATCCATTTTCCCAGGTAACTGGTGAGCCTGTTCATGGTGTAGCCGTCTGCCGCGAGGGTTTCTTTGGCTTTCAGTACCGAAGCTTTAAGCTCTGCGGAGAGTGCTTCGTCGGCATCCAGCGACAAAACGTAGTCGAATGAACATTGCTTTAGTGCATGGTTTTTTTGTTCGATGTATCCCCCGAAAGGGTGGCGAATGAATCTTGCGCCGTACCTGAGGCAAATCTCTTCGGTCTTGTCGGTTGAAAATGAGTCCACCACGACAATTTCGTCGGCAACGCCCTCAACCGATGCCAAACACCTTTCGATGTTGCGTTCCTCGTTGAGGGTGATAATGACGACCGAGAGTTTTTGCATGGTAACTCCGGGGAAAATCCCGGCAATAATTAGTCAAATATAGTTTTTTTGTCAAATCAATATTGAAGTATCTTTGTCTCCACAAAAAATGACAAGAAATGAACAAAGGAATAATTGCAATTACATTTTTAGTAGCTGCGACCCTGTTTTCCTGCCAAAACACACCTGAAAGCAAATTGATTGGGACGTGGAAAGTAGTGGACGTGGAAACCGATTTTGACGAAACACGCGTCAACCCGCAGACACTGAAGCAGGTGGTTGAACTCCAGAAACAAACCTTTTTCAGAATACTGAATGACTCAGTCATGGTCATTATTTCTACCGGAAACACTTACGAAGCCAGGTGGAAGCTAAACCCGGAAGACCAACGGATCACCTACACTTTTAAGGGCTCTGACATGACGGCACTTCCCAACGAGCTGGGGGTATTGGTTGACAACCAGATTGTTGCCGAATCGGACATGTACATGGGGAAGATGGTGGTTCACTTTGAAAAAGAATAAGCCGGGCCGTGCTTAACTGTGAAAAACAAGCAGCGGGATTTCGGCATTCAAAGCCATCTGATTGGTTACGCTGTGCCTGAAAAGTTTCACCAGCAAATTCCCCGGCCTTTCGATCAACGCGAGCATGTCGGCTTGCCTGTTATTTACAAATTTGCTGATTTCGTTGGCAGGATCACCATTCTGAACATAGTGGTACGAATGGGGAATGTCCCTTAAGTAAATATCCATCATTTCTTCGAAAATCCGGGTATCGGGTCTGGTATCGGCATAAACGTTCAGGATCAGTAATTCTGCACCGAAAAACCGGATGATTTTTGCCATTCTTTCAAAGTGCTGACCGAAGCGGCACTCCTTGAGGTCGGTGGCAAAGACCACCTTTTCCGGCTTTTTAAAGTCAATATTTTCGGGAATGACCAGCACCGGGGTTGTGGCCTTCCGAACTATTTTGCTGGTGGTACTCCCCAAAATCAACTGTTTGAGTACATTCGACCCTTTTGTTCCCAGAACAATGAGGTCGATGGGACGTTTTTCATCCAGTTGTTTGATCACCCGGATCAAGTCGCCCTGTCCGGCAATCAAATCCATGTCCAGTTTGTCAAGCCCCTGTGTTCCGTCAATGATCTTTTTCTCCTTTTTCAGGTCCTGCTGTGCAAATTGCTCCAGTACATCATCAACGTTAGCGAGTTGTGCCTGCCCTGTTTTGGGCATGCCGTACACGTACAGCAAACCGAATTTACATTCGCACTTCAGTTCAGTGTGTACTTTCAGGTAACTGATAATGGCTTTGCGGGATGCCTCCGAAAAGTTGGTCAGCATCAATATTGTTTTCAGGCGCTCCTTCATTTGTAAAGAACTTTTCAAAAGGATAGTGTTGTTATTTGGTTTGATAAAAATAGACAATTCCTGCCCAAAAAGCAAGTTTTAGGAAAAAAGTTAACACGGAAGGAAAAGGCTAATCGACGAATCGGGTAGAGTACAAAATGGCCTCAACCTGCCGGAGCAGGTTGCATTTTTTCTTGCTTGGACGGTACACGTAGCCGTAAAGGGTTACAATGTGGTTGGTCCGGGGATCGAGAAAAGTATAACTCAAAAAAGGGCCACCCATAAAATCGCCCTCAACTTTCCACAGGCCCCTCATCTCGATGGTGTAATCACTGACGAAACCGGTAACGGCTTTTGTACGGGGAACCACAAACTCCTGGTCGATTTGCATGAAGGAGCTGTCCGCTTCGCCGGGGACGTATTGCATGAGAAAACGGTTGGTGCGTGCAACAATGCTTGCCGTTGAAAATTGTGCCGTGTCTTTGTAGGTCTCACTGATCACCATAATGCCCTGGCTGTAATCGTTGGCTTCTTTTCTGACCCACATGAATCCCGGTTCTGTTTTGGCAGTAAAAAAGCCGGAAGGAATGGTCATTTTAAGCCCAAATGTTTTGACCAGCTTATCGGTAACTTTATTGCGCGAAGAGGGCCTGTAAACCGACAGTATCCGTTGTCGTTCAGCCTGATTGTACTTTTCGGCAATGGCCTCCGCACGACTGTTGAGTAACTTTACAAAGCTTTGGTTGTCGGGAGCCTGAACGTGGATTACCCGTTGCGGGCTGGCCCACAAATCTTCAAAAGTCTCCACTTTCGGAATTGCGTATTTTTTCGGGTCAATCTGGATGATGAGAATATTCCTGTGTTTTTTAAACAACTCGGAAAAACTTCTTTTGGTGAGGTGTGCCAGTTTGAAAACGGGTTCCGGCTGGGGGAGTCCGTACTGTTCCTGACCAAAATAACTGCGGATGGTTTTGCCTACGATGTTGTCCCATTGCTGTTCACTGTCAAGTACGACAAGAATTTCCGAGGTATTCCCGATAGACCTGACTTTTGTGTTTTTTCGCTTTTGCCCACAGGAGGTTATCAGAAAAACAAAAGAAAGTACAATTAGCAAACCTGAAATATTCTTTCGCATCATGGTTTTTAGGTTTTTATGCGCAGGAACCCGTTAAAAGAACGTAAATGTTAAAATAAAATTGCATGAATTAAGCCCGTACACAAATTCGCTATCCAAAAGCTAATCCGACGGTTAACCCACCATGGCGATTTTGATTTTTTGGCCGGGTTGCAGCCGGCGGGAGTTTCTGATATTGTTCAGCCGTTTGATTTGGTCAACGGTTACACCGTCGTATTCCTGAGCAATATCCCAAAGCGTATCTCCCTTTCTGACAATGTGGTAGAGGTATTTCCCGTCTTTAACCGATGACGATGACTTTTCGGCAGGTTTGTAAACGATGAGTTTCTGATTGGGATAAATACGCGAACTTTTCAGGTTGTTCCATTCCTTCAGGTCGGTTGTTGAACATTTGTACTTTTTGGCAATCAGCCCAAGGTTTTCGCCCGATCTTACTTTGTGGTAAGATTTGGAGGCCGAGCGCTGTACCGGCACTTTTGAACTTTGGTAGTACCGGCTTGAGTTGCTTCCAAACAGAACAAGTTTTTGACCAGGGTAAATGGTGTTGCTTCGTAAATTGTTCCAGCGTTTGATCTGGCTCACGTAAACGTGGTAGCGTTTGGCGATGAGTCCCAGGTTTTCGCCACTCCGCACGTAGTGGATGGTCCGGTCTTTTGCCTTTTTAACCTCGGCAAGGAGTTTTTCCCTTTCAATCCCTTTTTTGGTTTTGTAAGCATAAAGGGCCTGCTCGTTGTTGAGAAAGTCGGCCACGAAACTTCTTGGGATACGAATGGTGTAGGTCTTGCCTCCGGTAGCCGGAATGATTCCTTTTTTGAATTGCGGATTCAGGAATTTCAATTTGTCAATCGGGATACCCAGCATTTCGTTCAGTTGGTCGAAGGCGAGAATATCGTTCACGGTCACCGTGTCGATATCGTAAAACAAAGTGCTGGGACGCATGGGGTAGATGTTGTGCTCGGCTGCATAATTCATCACGTAGTTTACAGCAATGAAAGCCGGTACGTAACCCCTGGTTTCACGAGGAAGAAAGGGCCAGACCGCCCAGTAGTTTTTGGTGCCTCCTGCCCGTCTGATGGCACGGTTGACGTTGCCGGCCCCCGAATTGTAAGCCGCCAGGCTGAGCGACCAGTCCCCGTAAATTGCATAAAGGTCGGTCAGGTGTTCGCAGGCAGCAACCGTAGCCTTGTAGGGGTCATAGCGGTCGTCTACCAGCGAGGTGACTTTCAGGCCATAAACTTTCCCGGTTCCGTACATGAATTGCCACAGGCCTTTTGCACCCATCCTTGATCCGGCCGCGGGATTTAGTGCCGATTCAACGATGGCGAGATATTTGATTTCCAGTGGAATATCATATTTGTCGAGGAGTTCTTCAAACATCGGAAAGTACAACCCGGAAAGTCCCAGCATTTTTGCCGTCAACTCACGCTTTTTAACGGCATACAGATCGATGTAATTCTTTACAACCTTATTGTAGGTCAGTTCGATGGGCGTTTCAATATTCAAAGCCCGGATGCGTTGCTCGTAAACAGAGTCGGGGTAAACGGGAATTTCGCCGTGCGCAAACCTGCTTCCGGTGGTACGGCCGGTGTCAGTCTCGGTAAAGTAACGCCTTTGGTAAAACTTCAGGTAGGCCATGCTGTCGAGCATCCGCACAACGGGTGAATCTTTGATCAGGAGGTCTCTTTGGTCAAGACTTTCGGCCAGGATCTTTACCTGTTCTTTAGCCCCGTCTTTCCCGGCCCGAACGTTGGTGTCGATCTTGCTTAGCGTCAGGCTGTCAGCCGGCAACAGCAAAGCGTCGAGCAGGGTGTCACTTTCGCTTACTGCCGTTGCAGTGTCATTTTTGCTTTGCGCAAACAGTTGGTTGTTTGCTGAAAACAACAGGAAAAAAGCAACAACGAAAGTGATTTTGTTTCTCATGGGTGGATTTCTTTTATTGTAAATAATCAGTGCTACTAGTAAACTTGGGATATATTGAAAATTCAAAAAATGAATTCCATTAAATCCCCTCCGCTGGAGGGGCGAAGGGGTGGGTCAAATTAAAAAGTTCATTCATTTTTTGAATTTCTGAGTATAGACTAACTACTTAATTTATAAAACACAACTTTAGTTTTGAAAAGGAAATATCAGCAAATAAATGATATTGTTTTTTATAACCTACCCCTGCACCCCTTCCAAAAGGGGACTTTAAGGTATTTATTTGCTGATATTTCCTACTCTGACACAGTTCCTTTATCATACTGATTAGTTAACTTTTTTTAACGCAAACCAGCTGCAAAAATATACATTTTGGGATCAGAAAAATTTCACAACAGCCATAAAAGCCAACAACTGAAAGTTAGTTAAAAAAGCAGAGTGACAGAAGGCATCACTAATGAATTGAAAACGACAAAATTGAAAAAAACCTGCCTTAAAAAAGAACAGGTTTTAAAAATCTACTCGAGAAAATCACTTACAGCCCCGTTTCGGCTTTCAGTTGATCTGTCCATTTCTTTACCCGTTCGTCCGTCAGTTCGTCCTGATTGTCGAGATCCAGTGCAAGGCCGAAAAACATTCCGTCTTCCATTCCGTCCGAATCGGTAAAGGTGTAGTCGTCTGTAACAGGCCATTGCCCGATAAGTTTTCCTTTGGCTTTTTCAATTTCTTCTTTAAAAACACCCAGCCCGTCAACAAAATGATCAGGGTAGAGGACCTGGTCACCCAGCCCGAAACAGGCAACGTTTTTGCTGTTGAGGTCGTGACTTTCCAGTTTCCTGAAAAAACGGTTCCAATCGTTGTCGGCTTTAGTGTCAAGCCACCGCTCGGCACCTACGGTTGATCCACCCAGGATAATCAAATCATAGTTTTCGATGGTACTTACATCAAAAGAAGCCACATCAAAAATGTCGGTGATTTCCGGGTCAAACATTGCATAAACCTTTTGTGCAGCGCGTTCCACGTTGCCGCCTTTTACCCAAAACAGTATGACAATCTTTTTCATCTGGTCGAAATTTTTGCGTGGTAAAGGTAAAACTATTTAACGAAGCCCGTGGATGGAGGAACAAATTTTAGCGAGAAAAAATTAACTGTAAACCCGGGCCTTCGTTTCGCCTTTCAGAATCCTGAGGCCGTTCATGGCCAGGGCTTCCATCTCGTCCTCGCCGGGGTAAATGTGAACGGGCGCAAGACGGTGGATGTAGGAAGTGATCTGATTTACAAAATACTTATCGTGGGCAATGCCACCCGTGATCAGTATGCCGTCAATCCGGTAAGCCAGAACGGCGCCCATGGCACCTACCTCTTTGGCCACCTGATAGGCCATGGCATCGTAAATTATTTTGGCATTGGTATCGCCACCGGCAGCTCTTTTCTCTACCTGGTAAGCGCTGTTCGTACCCAGGTAAGCCACCAGCCCGCCTTTTCCCGTAATCATTTTCAGCAATTCCTTTTCGGTGTATTCTCCGCTGAAACAGGCCCTGACAAGGTCGCCTACAGGCAGGGTCCCGCTTCGTTCGGGAGAAAAAGGCCCGTCACCGTCAAGGCCCTGGTTCACATCCACAACCCTCCCTTTCTGGTGTGCCCCGACGGTGATGCCGCCACCCAGGTGGACCACAATGAGGTTCAGGTCTTCGTACTTGCGAAGGATAGACCTGGCATGGTGGCGCGCTACCGCTTTTTGATTCAATGCATGAAAAACAGAACGTCTCGGAAAGCGGGGATGTCCCGAAAAACGTGCTAGGTCGTTGAACTCGTCAACCACAACCGGGTTGGCGATATAAGCCTTTGCATTGGGTAACGACTGTGCGATATCGTATGCGATTAATCCGCCGAGGTTGCTGGCATGTTCACCGTAAGTGCAATTGCGCAGGTCTTCAAGCATTTTCTCGTTGACGGAAATGACGCCCGATTCAACAGGCTTCAGCAAACCGCCGCGACCCATAATAATACGGATGGATTCTGGAGGGATGTGTGCTTCCTGAAGTTTATGCAACACGAGGTCTTTGCGGAAACTGAACTGCCCTGTAATCACTTTAAAAGGAGCCAACTCCCCGGCAGAATGGCGAATCGTTTGGATAAATACAGGAGTGCTGCCTTTGAAAACAGCAATCTTGGTGGATGTGGAGCCCGGGTTTATGGCTAAAATCTGTGCGTTATCCATGGTAAGAAACAGAGAGGTGAGTTGGAGTTTAAGCGATGGCAGCAGCCAGGGCGATGGATAAAAACTTACTTTTGTCAGTGTCTCCCCTGGAGGTCAGCACAATGGGTGCTTTGGCACCCATGATAACCGCGGCTGCCACTGCCCCGCCCAGAAAGTTCATGGATTTGTACAAAATGTTCGCCCCGTCAATATTGGGTGCCAGGATCAGGTCCACATCGCCGGCCACGTCGCTGGTGATGTTTTTCACCTCGGATGCAGCTTTAGAAACTGCACCGTCAATGGCCAGCGGTCCGTCAATGATGCAACCGGTTATTTGCTTCCGGTAATTCATCATCGAAATGGTAGCGGCATGCATGGTTGCTTCCATTTTGGGATTGATGGTTTCAACAGAGCCTACGATGGCTACTTTGGGGTTCGGATTGTCGAGACGGTGAAACACTTCCACGGCATTTTGAATGATCCCGATTTTTTCCATCAGGTCGGGCTTGACATTCATGGCGGCATCAGTTACGCCGAGCAACTTATGGTAGTATGGCGTTTCGAAAATAGCAACGTGGCTCAACAGCGCACCTTTGCGCAAGCCCTTCTCCTTATCCAGAACAGCTCTCAGAAGAATGCCTGTACTCACCAGCCCTTTCATCAGTATTTCCGCTTTCCCTTCTCTGATAAGTTCAACCGCTTTGACAGAGGCTTTTTGCTTGTCAGGCACATTGATGATCTTAGCTTGCTTCAGGTCAAAGCCGATTCTTTCAGCAATTTCTTTTATCCGGATTTCGTTGCCTACTAAAATAGGGTCAACAATTTTTTGCGAAACAGCATCGGAGATGGCTTTCAGGACATGAAAATCACCCGCAGAGGCCACTGCAATTTTTCTTTTGTGATTGGTTTTAACCAAGTCAACCAAAGCGGAAAGCTTTTTTATCATGGTTTTAAGCCTTTAGTGATACAATAGAAAAGCTGATGTTCTGTGTGTGCAAAACTACGTAATTTAAGGGGGACTAACGAGATTTTGTGGCGTGTGAAATATGTTTTACGGTGAGCATTTTAAAGATGCCGGTTTTGTTGTTTCTGATTTTATGTAAGTTTGAAAAAAATCTTACCAATGACGAAAACAAAAATACTGTTTGTGTGTTTAGGGAACATTTGTCGGTCACCAAGTGCCGAAGCGGTTTTTAAGAAGATAGTCAGCGACAAAGGGCACACAAAGTTATTTGAAATTGATTCGGCAGGAACACACGCATACCATGCCGGCGAACCCGCCGATGCACGAATGAAACAGCATGCTGCCAGGCGGAATTACAAGCTTACCTCCATTTCGAGACCGTTCGATCCGCATAACGACTTTGATTATTTTGACATGATTGTCGCCATGGATCAGGACAACCTGCGCAATTTGCGTCAATTTGCACGAAACAAGAATGACCTGAAGAAACTGTACCTGATGACGGATTTTTCCAGCCGCTTTGCTTACGACCATGTACCCGATCCCTACTACGGCGGTGAACATGGATTTGAACTTGTGCTGGATTTGCTGGAAGATGCGGGTGAGGGACTTTTCGGTTACCTGACGAAATCTTCACAAAACAGCTAGTTACTTATCCCACCACCACATTAATAATCCTTTTCGGGACAACAATTATCTTACGGATGGTTTTCCCTTCAATCCACTTTTGAGCCTCGCTGGCCTCTACGGCAGCCTTCTCAATTTCTTCTTTGGGCATGTCAACGGGCAGGCTCAGCTTGAACCGCATTTTTCCGTTAAAGGAAACCGGGTATTCGAAGGTGTCTTCTTTCAAATATTTTTCATCGTAATCCGGAAAGGATACCGTGCTGACACTGGGCGGGTTACCGAGCGCCTTCCACAACTCTTCGGCAAAATGCGGTGTGTAAGGGGAAAGCAGGACGGCCAGCGGTTCGAGTATCCCGCGTTTGTGGCAATTGAGGTTGGTCAGCTCGTTGGCGCAGATCATAAACGCACTCACACCCGTGTTGAACGAAAAGCGTTCGATGTCGCCGGTGATCTTTTTGATGGTTTTGTGCAGCACTTTCAGCTCGTCGTTGCCCGGTTTTTCACCGGTGACGATCAAATCGTCATTTTCATTAAAATACAACCGCCAGACCTTTTTCAGGAATCTGAAAACGCCTTCGATGCCGTTGGTGTCCCAGGGTTTGTCCTGCTCCAGCGGCCCAAGGAACATTTCGTACAGCCGGAGGGTATCGGCACCGTACTTTTCAATCAGTTCGTCCGGATTTTGCACATTGTGTTTGGATTTGGACATTTTTTCAATCTCGTAGCCGCAAATATATTTCCCTTCTTCCAGAATGAATTCCGCGTTTTTAAACTCCGGCATCCAGTTTTTAAATCCTTCCACATCCAGCACATCATTGTCCACCAGGCCAATGTCCACGTGCAGGGCCTGGGTTTTGTACTTCTTCCGCAGGTTGTACGAAACAAATCTGTCGGTACCCTGAACACGGTACACCAAACTTGAACGTCCCTGGATTTTCCCCTGGTTGATCAGTTTCAAAAACGGCTCGTCTTCGCAAACCAAACCCAGGTCAAACAGGAATTTATTCCAGAACCTCGCATAAATCAGGTGGCCGGCAGCATGTTCGTCACCGCCAAGGTAGAGGTCCACACTACGCCAGTATTCATTAGCTTCTTTGGAAAAATAAGCATCGTTGTTGTGTGGATCCATATACCTGAGGTAGTAGCCACTGGAACCCGCAAACCCAGGCATTGTGTTGATTTCCAAAGGATATCCTTCACTGGTAACCCAGTTTTTGGCGCGCGCCAATGGCGGATCACCGGTTTCGGTAGGCAGGTATTTGTCAACCCTGGGCAGTTTGAGCGGCAACTCATTTTCATCCAGCGGATAGGGCATGCCGTCTTTGTAATAAATGGGGAAAGGCTCGCCCCAGTATCGCTGGCGGCTGAAGATCGCATCGCGCAAACGATAATTGACCGTGCCGTAGCCGATGCCCATTTCTTCAATTTTCCGGATGGTCGCCCTGACAGCGTCTTTGACCGAAAGACCCGTAATGAAACCCGAGTTGATCATGACACCTTCCTTTGAATCGTATGAAGTCTCCCAGGCAGAAGGGTCCGAAGGGGTTTCACCTACACGACTGACTACCTGGACAATGGGGAGATTAAAATGGCGGGCAAAAGCAAAGTCGCGGCTGTCGTGAGCCGGAACAGCCATGATAGCACCGGTACCGTAGCCTGAAAGCACGTAATCGGCAACCCAGACAGGAATTTCTGTATTGGTAAGCGGATTGATCGCGTAAGCACCTGTAAACTCACCGCTTACCTTTTTGACCTCCGTCATTCTTTCACGTTCCGACCGGTTTTTGGCCCGGTCCACGTACTCCGTCACTTTCGCTTTGCGATCAGGAGTAACGATTCTCTCAACCAGTTCGTGCTCAGGCGCCAAAACCATGAAAGTAGCGCCAAACAAAGTGTCAGGGCGGGTGGTGAAGACTTCGATGCCTTCTGAATCATTGCATGTGTGGCGGGAGGTTCTTTTTTCTACCCCTCCTAAATCCTCCCCAAGGGGGAGGACTTGGGTTTCTCCTGAATCCCTGAGAGCGTCCGGCTCCCTCCCCTTGGGGGAGGGGTGGGGTGGGGTTTCAACTGAGGGCTGAGGTGAAGTCTCCTCCAAAACCTTTTTATCCAAATAATCTTTAATCCTTCTTACGACATTGTCGATTTTTTCTAAAACCTCTTCATTTTTAAACCGAATTACTGTGAATCCATTTTCTTCAAGTACCTGAGTTCTGTTTTTATCATCTTCCTTTCGAAAATCATGTATTTTACCGTCAATTTCTATGACTGTCATTTTCCTGATGCAAACAAAGTCAACAATAAAAGAATCAATAATATGCTGCCTTCGAATGTGGTAGCCGATTTTATTGTTTCTTAATCTTTCCCAAAGCAACTTCTCGGCTTCGGTAGGACTTCTTCGCAATTCTTTAACGTTTTCTTTTAAAGCATTCCATGTTTTCGCATCGGTATTGTAGAAACGAGGTGTGTCCTTTTCTAGCCCTCCTGAATCCTCTCTGCCGGCTAACGGAAGGACTTTTGGGGTTTCTCCAAGATTTTGGGGAGTGTCCGGCTCTCGCTCCGTCAGCTGACGGAAGGGCTGGGGTGGGGTCTTAAGCCGGAACACCAAACTTGCTCCCTCGCTGCGGCCAATCCAGTTACGCTGTATTTCTTTCAGTGAATCCGAAAAATCGACCTTATCAAGGCCGTCGAGCAGACGCTGGGCGTAAGCCGTTATCCGAAGCGACCACTGCTTCATCAGCTTTTTTTCAACCGGGTAGCCGCCACGCTCCGACAGCCCGTCCTTCACTTCATCGTTGGCCAGCACGGTTCCCAGCGCGGGACACCAGTTCACCATGGTATCGGAAAGGTAGGCCAGGCGGTAGTGTAACAATATCTCCTGTTGTTGTTTTTCGCTGAAGCTATTCCAATCTTCTGCTGTGAAAGGTTCAACAGGATCGCATGCGGCTTCAATGCCGGCATTGCCTTCTGTTTCAAAACGGGAAACAAGGACGTCGATGGGTTCGGCCTTGTCGGTTTTTTTGTTGTACCACGATTTGAATAGTTGAATAAACGTCCACTGCGTCCATTTGTAGTAATCGGGATCGCTGGTACGCACTTCGCGGTCCCAGTCGAATGAAAAACCGATTTTATCCAGTTGCTCGCGGTAGCGCCGGATGTTTTTTTCGGTGGTAATTTCCGGATGCGTCCCGGTTTGGATGGCGTACTGCTCGGCAGGAAGCCCGTAAGCATCGAAACCCATGGGATGCAGTACGTTGAAACCCCTGTGCCTTTTGTAGCGGGCGTAAATATCCGAGGCGATGTAACCCAGCGGATGGCCCACATGCAAGCCGGCACCCGAGGGGTAGGGAAACATATCCAGCACGTAATATTTGGGTTTTCTGTGATCAATTTCCACCTTGAAGGTCTTGTTTTCGGCCCAGTATTTCTGCCAATGTTTTTCTATTCTTCCGAAATCGTATCCCATGAGGTTTGTTGTTTTTAAGCTGTCATTGTTCAACAGCTGTCTGAATTCTTATTTTTTTATGCTTTTTAATTCTTCAAATGTGAAGCCCGTCAACGGAAAAGCCTGCCATCCCATAAAATCGAAATGCCACCAGTGCTCTGGACTTACCCTGAAACCATGTTGGTGCATGGTGCGGATAAGGATATCACGGTTTTGCAGCACATCCCGGGGCAATTGGTTAAAATCAATCCCCGCACTTTCCGACGCCAGGCCGTAGCCGCCGGGCATCTGAATTTCTTCGCCCGTTTCCAGACTGGCCAGGCTCACGTCCACCGAGGCGCCACGGCAGTGTTTCAGGTTGTCGGAAGCTTCAAATTCGGATAGTTCTTCTGCAACCCCAAAAGGGCGGTACGCGTCAAGAATGATCAAGCCGTAACCCCTTCGGTTCAGTGCTTCCTGAACAAAACCCAGCGACACGGCCACCGGGCGTCTGACAAAAACAGCTTCACTGCAATACAAACTCTTGTTCGCGGGATTGTTTTTAGTGGCCAAACGAATGTCTTTTTGCAAGCCATAAACATAATCTTCCAGGTCAACCAGCTCGGCATCCGGATTGTTCCTGACCTGCTCCAGGTAAACAAGCGTATCGGCAACAACTCCGGTCACGCGGTTTTCCTGGGCGCTGAGGGCGTAAGAAATCAATAAAAATGCCATGCAAGTAATCCTGAACATGAGTCTTTCAATAATCGGCGCGAAATTAAGCATTTGTCGGTAAGCTGCGATATGGCCGCCGGTCAGCATCCGATATTTTTTTAATTTCGCAACGCCATGGCAAAGAGTGAGGACAGACATTTCAGAAGGCGCGTCAACAGCGCTTATTTCACTTCCGTTATCAGCATTACGCTGGTGTTGTTCACGCTGGGCTTTCTCGGGCTGGTCGTCATCCAGGCCAACAGTCTCACCACTTACATCAAAGAAAACATCGGCTTTGAAATAATCATAAAACCCGGTGTCAAAGAAGCCGACGTCCTGCACCTGAAAAAGATTCTGGACACACGAGACTACGTTAAATCGGCCGAGTACATTACCACTGAAGAAGCCACACGCCGGCTTTCGGAGGTTTTGGGTGAAGATTTTATCGATTTTCTGGGCAATGAAAACAATCCCCTGCTGCCTTCCATCGACCTGCGATTCAATGCCCCCTGGGCCAACAACGACAGCCTGGCTGTCATTGAGCAGGAATTGATGCAGAACAAAGCAGTCAAAGAGGTGTACTACCAAAAATCGCTGGTTCACCTGATCAACAACAACCTGAGGAAGATCACCCTCGCGCTGCTTGGCTTTAGTTTGCTGCTGCTTTTTATTGCCATCGCACTGGTCAACAACACCATTCGCCTTGCCGTGTACTCCCGGCGTTTCATCATCCGTACCATGCAGTTAGTGGGGGCCACCGAAAGTTTTATCCGGCGACCGTTTGTCATCAAAGGTGTCACCCAGGGAATCATCAGTGCATTGGCGGCACTGGTGTTGCTTTCGCTTATCATCACTACCCTTCAAAAGCAAATTCCCGAACTTTCGTTACTTATCGATTTGAAATCCATTGGATTGCTTTACGCTGCCATTTTTTTACTGGGGATGCTTATGTCGGGATTTTCCACCTTTTTTTCCGTCCGGAAATACCTGCACATGAACCCCGACAGACTTTTTGGCTGAAAGCACAATGAATTTTTGACTTCAAACTTTTTCACTTACTTTTGTCCCAAAATAAAAGCCATGGCCGTGAAAAATCAGAAAACGAAACCGAACGAAGCAGATTTGGGATTTGCCTTCAACAAAGAAAACTACACGCTGCTCATTGTCGGACTTGCATTGATTGCCGCAGGGTTTTTGCTAATGTTAGGTGGCGGGTCCGACGACCCGAAAGTTTTCAGCGAAGGCCTTTTTTCCTTCCGGCGGCTGACCCTCGCACCCATCCTTATATTGGCCGGTTACATTGTTGAGATTTACGCCATTATGAAACGGCCAAAGTCAGCCAACTAATCTGTTTTCCTTAAAATATGAATTGGATTGAAGCTTTGATACTCGGGATAGTCCAGGGACTTACCGAGTTTTTGCCCGTGAGCAGCAGCGGCCACCTGGAAATTGCAAAAGCCCTTTTGGGCGACACTTCACTGGCGCACGAAAGTATGCTGATGACCGTAGTGCTGCACGCTGCCACCGCACTGGCAACCCTGATTGTTTTCAGGAAAGATATTTTGGAGATTTTCCGCGGGCTGCTGCAATTCAAGTGGAACGAAGAAACCAAATTCTCCTTAAAGATTGTTATTTCGATGGTCCCTGCTGCAATTGTCGGGGTTTACTTCAACGACCAGTTGGACGCCTTGTTCGACAGGCAAATTCTGCTGGTGGGTTTCATGCTGCTCATCACGGCGGTGTTGCTTTTCTTTGCCGACAAAGCTAAAACCACCGACAAAGGCGTCAACAATCTGAATTCGCTGATCATCGGAATTTCGCAGGCCATTGCCATCCTGCCGGGTATTTCCCGGTCGGGGGCCACCATTTCCACCAGTGTTTTGCTGGGCATTGACCGTACTAAGGCTGCGCGTTTTTCTTTCCTGATGGTTGTTCCACTGATTTTGGCCAAGATGGGAAAAGACCTTATCGGGGGAGAAATCAGTTACGAAAGCCATTCACTCATCCCGATGACCGTAGGATTTATAGCGGCCCTGATCACCGGAATCTTAGCTTGCGGCTGGATGATAAAACTGGTGAAGAACAGCAAGCTTACCTATTTTGCCGTTTACTGCTTCATCGTTGGTCTTTTGGCTATCGGCACCGCGCTCTTTTATTCACCATGAAAGCCCAGGATGAACATACTTTCGACTTTGTTCAGGGGGAAGTGCTGCTCATCGACAAACCGCTTGACTGGACATCGTTTGACGTGGTGAACCACATCCGGCACTTCATCAGGCGGTTGTACAAGCTGAAAAAAATCAAGGTCGGGCATGCAGGGACGCTCGACCCGCTGGCAACAGGCCTGCTCATTTTGTGTACGGGGAAAATGACCAGACGTATCGACGAGTTCCAGGGACTGGACAAAGTTTACGTTGGCAGTATGACCCTCGGGGCCACAACACCTTCATTCGACATGGAAACCCAACCCGATCGTTTTTTCCCTACCGGTCATCTTCGGTTTGAAGACATGAAAGAAACTGCTGAAGGTTTTACGGGCGAAATTGAACAGTTTCCCCCGCAGTATTCTGCCGTTAAGGTGAAAGGAAAACGCGCTTTCGAGTATGCCCGGAAAGACGAGGAAGTAAAACTAAAAGCGCGGAAGGTAAGAATTCACCGTTTCGAATTGCTGAATTATGCACCTCCTCAACTTGATTTTTATGTAGAGTGCAGCAAGGGTGCGTATATCCGTTCGCTGGTCAATGATTTTGGAAAGGCATTGGGAAATGGTGCCTTTTTGTCAGGGCTTCGCAGGACAAAAATTGGCGGGTTCTCTGTAAATGATGCTTTTACAATCGAAGGCTTTAAACAAAAAGTCGAAGAACAAATCGGTTCATGCTAAGCCTTTGTTTGCCTTGCTTTCTGTAATTTTTTCCCGGTAACACCAAAAGACGGATGCTGCGGGCGGAGAGGCTTGACTTTGTGGGGTTGATATTGTATCTTTGCAAGTTTTTTTGAAGCAACCCGAAAACGGGCGTTTTGGCACGAATGTGGATACATTCGGTATAGTTTTAAAATCCTGAAATAAAAACTTACAAAATATGAAACTTTCTCAGTTTAAATTTCATCTGCCTCCGGAGCTGATTGCTGAGTACCCGCCCGAAAACCGGGATGATGCACGACTGATGGTTGTTGACCGGAAAAAACAAACGATTGAGCACAGGGCGTTTGTTGATATTCTTGATTATTTTAACGAAGAAGACGTGTTGGTCATCAACAATACCAAGGTGTTTCCGGCAAGGCTTTACGGAGAGAAGGAAAAAACAGGGGCAAAAATTGAAGTCTTTTTACTGCGTGAACTGAATCGCGAAAGCCGGCTGTGGGATGTGATGGTTGACCCTGCACGGAAGATCAGAATTGGCAACAAACTTTATTTCGGCGAAGACGGTGAACTGGTTGCCGAGGTCATTGACAACACCACCTCGCGCGGCAGGACCCTGCGCTTTTTGTTCAACGGACCTTACGAAGAATTCAAAAAAACCATCCAGAGCCTGGGCGAAACCCCCCTGCCCAAGATCCACAACCGCAAAATCGAACCCGAAGACGAGACACGCTACCAGACCATTTATGCCAAGCACGAAGGCGCCATTGCCGCACCAACCGCCGGCATGCATTTCTCAAGGGAACTGATGAAACGACTGGAAATCAAAGGTGTACATTTTGCCGAAATTACACTGCACACCGGCATGGGGAACTTCCGCACCATCGAAGTGGAAGACCTGACCAAGCACAAGGTGGATTCGGAAGAAATGTTCATCGACCAGGAGAGTGCCGACATGATCAACAGGGCCAAAGAAAGCAAACACAGGGTGTGCGCAGTGGGCACAACCAGTATGAAGGCGCTGGAAACGGCAGTTTCCATCACGGGAAAAATCAAACCTTACAAAGGCTGGACCAACAAATTCATTTTCCCGCCTTACGTATTCAAAACGGCCGATTCCATGATCACTAACTTCCACCTGCCCATGTCGCCCATGATGATGATGGTAGCTTCGTACCTGGATTTTGACTTCCTGCATGATGTGTACCAAACGGCCATTAAGGAAAAATACAAGTTTTTTACTTATGGTGACGCCATGCTGATCATTTAAGCATGCAGCCAAACAACGATTAAGCCCGGAATTCATTTCCGGGTTTTTTGTGCATTTTTTGGCTAAATTTACCGTTTCATAAGTTCCGAAACATCAAATGTATTAGACAGAACCAACGGGTTAACCTGTTGGTTCACAAGCGAGAATTATTATTTCAAAAATATAAGCCGATGAAACAAACACGACAAAGATTATTGACACATAAGGAAATGATTAACATTCTCTCTGCGTCTTCGCGTCTTTGCGTGAAAATCATAAATGCATGAAAAAGTATGTCATCATCCTTGCCGGGGGTACGGGTAAACGCATGGGAACGGACCAGCCCAAACAGTTTCTGGAAGTCGGCGGGTTGCCCCTGCTTATGCATACTTTTCATGCCTTTTACAAAGTTGACCAAAACTTTGCGTTCGTTCTTGTCCTGCCCGGGGCCCTGCGGGAGCAGTGGCAACAGTTATGCGAATCTTACGATTTTCAAATCCCCCACCAGATTTCCGGCAGTGGCCCCAAACGTTTTCACTCCGTTAAAAGCGGACTGAACCGGGTTCCTGAAAATGTTTTGGTTGCCATCCACGACGGGGTAAGGCCTTTCGTTTCGGCCCAGGTCATCGAAAACTGCTTTTTACTGGCGATGCGTAAGGGCAGTGCCGTTCCCGTAATTCCGCTGATCGAGTCGGTACGGGAAATCAGCGGCAGCTTGAGTAAGTCCATAGACCGGAACAAACTCAGGCTGGTGCAAACACCGCAGGTCTTTTTGTCTTCGGCTATTAAACAAGCCTACCAACAACCCTTCAGCGAAAGTTTTACCGATGACGCCACCGTGCTGGAATGCGCCGGCGGACAAATTTATCTCGTCGAAGGAAATCACGAAAACATTAAAATTACAAGTCCGGCTGATTTTACGCTGGCCCATGCGCTGTTCTCACAAAAAACAGGGTTGTAAACATCAGCTTACCTCAGCCCTTTTCGTCCTCTCCATTCAAAGCGGAAGAACAAGGCCGGGACAGCAGCAATTACAATGTACAAAGGATAAACGAGTGCCAGGGGAATGGTAAAACGCAACAGTTTCCGTTTACCGCAGAAGCTCGTAAAACCATGAAGCAGCGGCAGGTCAATCAGTAATTTTAGAATGATGAAGAGTCCGTAAATGATAAAATACCAGGGCCGGTAAAAACCAGCGAAAAAGGTCAGTGCAAGTAAAAGATTTACCGCAAGCACCACCATTGAAACAAGCATGGCCCAGGGCAATTTGTAAGCCTTGGCCTTGGAGGCCCAGCGAATGCGCTGCTGCATGAAATCGCGAAAACTGAGGGGTGGAACGGTTCGCACAAGGGCCGAAGGGCTCTTTAAGAATTGAATGGCCTTGCGACCCTGATTTTTTGCTATCCGGTGAATCAAAAAGACATCATCGCCTGAAACAAACTGTCCACCGTTTTCTACAGTGCCTGCCTGCTGCCAGGCCTGTTTACTGAAAGCAAGGTTTGCACCATTTCCCATCAAAGGCAGCTTGGCTCCCGCCGACCCGGCCCCTGCTGCAACCAGTCCGGCAAAATCAAGCGAAAACAACTTTTGCAGAGCGCCCTTTTCCTTGCTGTAAACCACGGGTGCAATAATCAGGGCGGGCCGCTCCCGGTCGTAAAAAGCTGCCAGTGTCGCCAGCCAGTCAGGCCCCATCAGGCAATCGCCATCGGTGGTGACGATCAGCTCACCCACTGCCGCTTCAATGCCTTCGGCGAGGGCTGCTTTTTTCCCTTCTCCCGAAGTACGGATAAGTTGCACCTTCAGTTCGGGGTGCGCCCGGATAAAAGCAGCAACCAATTCACCTGTTTCGTCTGTCGAATGATCGTCAACCACAACAACATGGTAAAGCTCCCGGGGATAATTCTGTGCGGAAAGTGCCTCTAGCAACTGCCCGATGTTTTCTTCCTCGTTTCTGACCGCCACCACCACAGTGACAAAGACACTTTTTTCACCGGCCCCGGCCGAAAAAACCGGCAGTCTGTACCATCCCCAGGTAAAAACCAAAAGCATGAGCAGGTACAGAAGTATTCCTGCCACAAGCGCCCAGAGTAAATATTCAGCCTGCATGGTCGTTGTTTTTTCTGAAGAAACGCAAACTGTACACAAACACCGTCCCCAGCAAAGCCGGGAAGGCCAGATTGAACAGCCAAAGCATGGTGGAGGCCGCAACAACACCCAGGGCAAGATTTTCGGGCAAGGTACCGCCGGGTGCAAAGTATAAACCAAAAACGAACAGGCTGACGGAGCCCCGGACCCCGATTTCGGTGAGGGCGATGGTGGGAATGACGGCCATCAGCAGGTAAACAAGCCCGATGAGCATCATGGCTGCGGGATAGGAAACAGGTACCTGAAATGCCCGGAACAGCAACCAGAACTGAAATGAAAAAATCAGGTACCTGAGCATGCTGATCACTAAAACGCGCAGCAAAAAGCCGGGGCTGTACCACGAAAACACCTCCGCGTATTTGCTGATTTTCCTGTAGGCCCGCCCGCTGATCCGCTTTAAAATATCAGAAAAGGCAGAAAAATTAAGGAAAGCAAAAACCAGGGTAAATCCAACAATCAGCACCAACACCACAATGCCCGTGTAAAACCAGATGTTCAGGGTTTCGCCCATGTCGGCATAAAACGGATAAAAGAACAAAATGGCTGCCAGTCCGAAAAGGATGGTGGTCAGCAACTGAGCCATACTTCCCAGGATGGTAGCCAGCACGGCCTGTAAACGGTCGGCCTTCCGCAGGATAAAAACCCTGCCGAGATAATCGCCCACGCGATTGGGCAAAAACATGCTGACCGAAAAGCCTGTCAGCACGGCTTTGGTCGCCGGCCAGAACGAAACCTCTTCCAGTTTCCCTACCAGATAGCGCCATTTGACAATTTCAAGAAACAGGTTGAGGGGGATAAGCAAAACCACAACGGCCATCAGCAGGTAAAAACCGCTGCCAGACGCCACCCCCGGAAAGTAGTCCACAGTTGACTGGAAATCTTTGCGGTAAAAAATCTGGTCGTACAAAAAAACAACGGTCAGCGCAACGATGGTAAGCCGGAGCAGGATATTGTAGGTTTTGCTTAATTTTGCTTTCATCCTTCAAAGATAAACTTAGTTACATTGACCACCGACCGCATCATTCTGGGTATTGACCCCGGCACAAACATCATGGGTTACGGACTGATCCACCAAAAAGGAAATAAAATCCGCCTGATCACCATGGGTATTCTAAAACTGGGAAAATACAACAACCATGCGATAAAATTAAAAAAGATTTTTGAACGCACCCTGGCCATCATCGAGGAGTACAAACCCGATGAGCTTTCCATCGAAGCGCCTTTCTTCGGGAAAAATGTACAATCGATGCTGAAGCTGGGCAGGGCCCAGGGTGTGGCCATGGCCGCAGCACTTTATAAGGACCTGCCGATTTTTGAGTACTCGCCCAAAAAAATCAAACAATCCATCACCGGTAACGGTAACGCTTCCAAGGAACAGGTTGCGGGCATGCTGGCAAACCTTGTGGAAATGGGCGACACCCCAGATTTTCTTGACGCCACCGACGGACTGGCAGCCGCCGTTTGCCATTATTTTCAGGGAAACAGTGCTTCACAGGGAACAAAGTACAGCGGCTGGAAGAGTTTTTTGAAAGACAATCCCGGCAGGGTGAAGTGAAAACAATCTTACAGCGTCAGCCAGGACCTGGAAGTGTTGTTGAGAAAGATGATCAAGTTCCGGCAGTTTAAACAGTGGTTGCCAACCGGCTAAGGTCTGAGTTCTCAATCAGCTGGGAATAAAACTACTCAGCGGGTTTTTACTCCACAATCTCAAAATCCAGCTGCCGTTTGATCAGGTCCACTTTTTTCACCAGTACATTCACTTTGTCGCCCAGGCGGTAAACCTGTCCGTACTGTTTGCCGATGATGCGGTAATTGTCCTCGTCGAGGTAGTAGTAATCGTCGCGCAGTTTGTCGAAACGGATGAGGCCCTCGCTCTTGCTTTCGGTAATCTCCACAAAAATGCCCCACTTGCTCACACCCGAAATCACCCCCGGGAAAACCTTACCGATTTTATCTTCAAGATATTCAACCTGTTTGTATTTTACCGAGGCACGTTCGGCTTCGGTAGCCAGTTTTTCCATGTCGGACGAATGTTCGCATTTTTCTTCCAGCGCTGCCTTGTTTCCCGACTTGCCTCCTTCGAGGTAGCGTTCCAGCAGGCGGTGCACCATCAGGTCGGGGTAGCGGCGGATGGGCGAGGTAAAATGAGTGTAGTAAGGAAAAGCCAGTCCGTAGTGGCCGATGTTATCGGTCGAATAAATGGCCTTGGCCATGGTGCGGATGGCGATGGTCTCGATCATGTGTTCCTCGCCACGGCCCTTGATTTTTTCAAAAAGCCGGTTGTACGAGCTGGCCAGTTGCTGGCGCGAGTTGACGTTGAGGCCGTAACCCAGCTTTTTCAGGAATTGCACAAAGGTGCTCAGTTTTTCGGGATTGGGTTCGTCGTGGATGCGGTAAACAAAAGTTTTGGGCTGTTTCCCCTCCTTTGCTTTGCCAATGAATTCCGCCACTTTTTTGTT
>JAJRWG010000054.1 GCA_024276895.1 Bacteroidota bacterium | reverse complement strand
CAGGCAACTTTAAAAAGCTTGCTGCCGCCGAATCCACGATCGGAAAGGTTTACCAGAGACTTGGAGATAACGACTCAGCCGTTTATTATCTGCAAAACGCAATCCGGATTAAAGGACAAGTCGGGGACAGCCTGGGGCTTGCATTGGCATTGAACAGCCTGGGTAACATACTAAGCGACATGAGCAAGTTTGACGATGCCCTCAAACAGTACATGCGTGCGGAAAGCATCTTTCAGGCGCTTGGCGATTTGAACAGACAGGCATATACCCTGCTTAACATTGGCAACATTTATTTTATGATAAGTGAAAACATCAAGGCTCTTTAACTTTATAAAGAATGCAAAGAAAAGAGCCGGCTTGCAGGAAACCGCGATATGTATATCGTTTCGCTTTCCAACATTGCAAATATTTATTACAAATTAGAGCAATATCAGAAAGCTGAGCAGGCCTACCTTGAAGTGATTGAATTTAATAAAAACACACAGGACAATGAAGCCCTGGCGTTGAGTTATGCCAATCTCGCCAGTGTTTATGCAAGTGACTTGAAACAGGAGCTTAGTTTTGAATATATTAACAAAGCTCTGAATCTGGCGAAACGTACCCATAACACTGATGTTGAAGTACAGGCTTATAACTTCTTTGGGATTTATTACTCGCGCAACAACGATCCTGATCTGGCAGAAGAATACTATAAAAAAACGGCAGAACTGGCTAAAAGTTTTGACGATATTACCACCCTGTCAATTGCATACAACAACCTGTCGCTGTTGAGCGAAAAGAACAAGGACTTTGAAAATGCACTTGCTTATTATAAGCTCAGTTCGGCACTGCAGGACTCCATCATCAACGAGAAAAAACTGGGGATAATTTTAGACCTGGAAAGCAAGTACGAAAAGAAAAAGAATGAAGCCGAGATATTCAGGTTGTTACAACGGAATGCAGAACAGGAGATCAGGAACAAGGATCTGAAGATCAGCATGATTTCTGCAGTCAGCCTTGTGGTTCTCCTGCTGGGTACATTATTTTACTTCCGTCTGAAAAGCCGCAAGGACAAAATCATTGCCCGGCAAAAAATTCAGCAGCTTGAGGAGGAACGTAAGTTACTGGCAGCACAGGCAGTCCTTGTGGGACAGGAAAACGAAAGAAAACGCATCGCGCAGGAACTGCACGACGGTATCGGGGTTTTACTTTCAACTGCCAGTATGCATTTTTCGAATGTTCAGGAAAACAGCGCGGATGAGAAGTCCGTCAAATTGCTTAAAAAAGCAAACCAGTTGCTGAAACGTGCCGGCGGCGAAGTGCGAAAGATCTCGCATAACATGATGCCGGGAGTACTTTCCAAATTTGGCTTGCAGGAAGCCCTGGAAGACCTCTTTGAAAATGTGGAAGATGGCGGGGAGATTGTTGTTGACTATGTGGTTGACCACAAGGCTGAACGCATGGAAGAGAATATGGAGATCATGCTTTACCGGATCGTTCAGGAGATGCTGAACAACACACTCAAGCATGCACAAGCCACAAAAATTGTTTTTAGCCTGAACAAGGAAACAGAGAAACTGATCATCCGGTACTTTGACAACGGTAAAGGCTTCGATCAAAAAGAAATTAAACTAGAGAAAAGCCTGGGCCTTTCAGGTATCCGGTCGCGTGTTGACTTTCTAAAGGGAAGCATGACTTTGCAAACGGAACCCGGAAAAGGCACTCGCTACGACATCAGCATCCCACTGGCGTAACCTGTCCGTTGTCAGTTTAACAGCACCCTTGCCCCGGCGAATGCTTCCTCAATTCCCGAAGGGTCTTTTCCGCCGGCGCTGGCCAGGTGGGCCTGACCGCCACCGCCGCCACGAATATGACCTGAAATGCTTTTGATGATTTTTCCGGCATCCATCCCGCCCGAAACCAGATCGTCAGATAATGCCACAACCAGGTTTACCTTGTCCCCGTTTTCCATGGCAAGTACGACAAAAACCCGTTCCGATAAACTGCGGAGTTTGTGTGCCAGACTCTTGGCCTGCGCCATATCCATTGCTACTTTGGAGGCAATAAAGTGAATTTCACCTATACGTTCTGCTTTTTGTAAGAGTTCACCGGCAGCCTGTGCTGCTTTTTCCCTTTGCAGTTGCTCCACTTCTTTTTGCAACTTATGCTCCTGTTCCACAAGATTGGTAACCGCAGCAACAACATCCCGCTGGCCTTTGAAAAGCTCTTTTATCCGGTGCAGGGCATCCAGTTGGTTATCCACAAAGTCCTCGGCTTTCTCCCCCGTAACTGCCTCCACGCGGCGTATTCCGGCAGCAATGCCGCCCTCGGAAACAATCTTAAAGTACCCGATTTCGCCTGTTGACTGCACATGTGTTCCGCCGCACAACTCCACCGAGAAATCCGGGTCGAAGGTTATGACCCGAACTTCGTCGCCATACTTTTCGCCAAACAGTGCCATGGCACCTTTGGCTTTTGCCTGGTGCAGCTTCAAACCTTCTTCTGTATTTCCCGGGATGTTTTCCCTGATCTTTTGGTTAACCATCCGTTCAACCTGCCTGATCTCTTCGGCACTCATCCTGGCAAAATGCGAAAAGTCGAAACGCAGCCTGTCGGCCGAAACCATTGAGCCACGCTGTTCAACATGACTGCCCAGCACTTTGCGCAGTGCTGCATGCATCAGGTGGGTTGCGCTGTGGTTGTTGGCTGTTTGCCAGCGGTTGACGGCATCAACCCTGGCCAGGTAATCTGCATGAAAATGTTTCGGTTCTTCGGCAACCAAATGAACAATTTGATTGTTTTCCTTTTTGGTGTCAAGCACGTGAAGGGTTTCAAACTCATTTTCAAGCACCCCTTTGTCACCAAGTTGTCCGCCCGATTCGGCGTAAAATGGCGTCAGGTCGAGCACAAGCTCAAAGACTGTCTTTTTCTTTGCCTGCATTTTCCTGAATCTGAGAAGCTTTGCCTGCGCTTCGAGCTGGTCGTAACCCACAAAAACGGTTTCATTGTCTCCGCTGTTTACCACCACCCAATCGCCTGCTTCCACCGATGCTGCTTTTCGCGATCTGCTTTTCTGTGCTTCAAGACCTTTATTAAATCCTTCCATATCAACGCTGAAGCCTTTTTCACGTGCCATCAGTTGGGTCAGGTCGATGGGAAAACCAAAAGTATCGAAGAGTTCAAAAGCAAACCCTCCGTCGATGACCGCTCCTTTTTCAAGCTGCCGCGTGTGCTGCTCAAAGCGTTTGATGCCTTGCGAGAGTGTTCGCAAAAAGGCTTGTTCTTCTTCCTTCAGCACTTCTTCCACCAGCTTTTGCTGAGATTTCAATTCGCCAAAGACTTCTCCCATTTGCTCAACCAGAACCGGCAGCAGGCGATACAAGAAAGCTTGTTCAAAACCCAGAAACGTGAAGCCGTAACGCACGGCGCGACGCAGGATCCGGCGGATGACGTAGCCTGCGCCGGTGTTTGAAGGCAACTGCCCGTCAGCGATGGTAAAAGCAACCGCCCGCAGGTGATCGGCAATGACGCGCATGGCGATGTCATTTTTCTCTTCCTGTCCGTATTTTTTACCGGTCATTTCGGCAATGGAGGCAATGATTGGAGTAAAAATATCCGTGTCGTAATTGGAGCGGACACCCTGCAACACCATGGCCAGCCGTTCAAAACCCATCCCTGTGTCAACGTGTTTGTTGGACAGTGGCTGAAGCGAGCCGTCCGCAAGGCGGTTGAATTCAATGAAAACCAGGTTCCACAGCTCGATGAGTTCGGGGTGGTCACGGTTGACCAGCTCGCGTCCCGGAGTTTTTTTCTTTTCCGCTTCCCGGCGTATGTCGATGTGTATCTCGGAGCAGGGCCCGCAAGGTCCTGTGTCGCCCATCTCCCAGAAATTGTCTTTTTTCTTCCCGAACAAAATGTGTGACTCAGGCAGGTGTTTCTTCCAGTAACCGTAGGCTTCCCGGTCGGGTGCCAGGCCGTCATTTTCATCTCCCTCAAAAACCGTAACGTAAAGATTGTCTTTGTCAATTCCGTAAACATCGGTAAACAACTCCCATGCCCAGTCGATGGCTTCTTCCTTGAAGTAATCGCCGAAAGACCAGTTGCCCAGCATCTCGAACATGGTGTGGTGGTAAGTATCGAGGCCCACTTCATCAAGGTCGTTGTGTTTTCCCGAAACGCGCAGACACTTTTGTGTATCGGCAACACGAGGGTATCGTACGGGGCTGTTACCAAGGAAGATATCCTTGAACTGGTTCATGCCCGCATTGGTAAACATAAGAGTGGGGTCACCCTTTACCACAATTGGTGCCGATGGAACAATCTGGTGCTTTTTGTTTTTAAAAAATTCGAGAAAAGAGCTTCTTATTTCTGACGATTTCATTCTCAATCTATTAACGGGAGTGTGTTGATAATTTCATTGCTTAAAGCCTGCAAATTTAGGTATTTAATTACTTTTGCATGGCGAACTACCGTTAAATATGCCCAAGACTAAATACACATTCAATACAAAGACCCTCGCTTACGAGGAGCACAAGCGTACATTGGGACAAAAGATATTTCGCTTTTTTCTGTTCCTGATCAGTGCTTTGGCATTTTCGGTGGTTCTGATCTTTCTGGCCTATACTTTTCTGGGTTCCCCTAAAGAGCGCATGCTGGAACGCGAGATTGCTCAGTACGAGCTTCAGTATCAGATGTTAAACGACCGTCTTGACAGGATGCAACACTTAATGGACGAGTTGGCCGATAAGGACGACAATATTTACCGGGTCATTTTTGAAGCCGATCCCATTCCAAAATCTGTGCGACAGGCCGGTTACGGCGGGGTCGACCGTTATTCCAGGCTGGAAGGCTACTCCAATT
>JAJRWG010000053.1 GCA_024276895.1 Bacteroidota bacterium | reverse complement strand
TCTTGGAGCAACGCCTGGGAGCAGCGTTTGTTCTTGAAGATTTCGAAAGCGAAGGCTTTAAGGGATTCCGGATCACAAATCTAATGACAGACCGCGCCGTTATCTTTGTCTTTGCCGACGGTGTGCTGGTTGCCTCTTCGGAAAAAGAAATGATTGTCCGTGCCCTGGCCGCTTACGGGAACAAAAGATCTCATTTCAGCCGTACGAAGTCATTTGTGAAATTGAGGGAGACATCCGGTGATAAGGTTGATGCCAGGCTGTTCATTCATTACAAACAGTTGGGCAACTTGCTGAAGCCTTATGCCAATCCGAAGACCTTTGCCACCCTCAATTGGTTGAACAATCTTGCAGGATGGACAGTAACCGACCTGTTCCTGAAAAGCAACGAACTGCTGTTGAGTGGTTTTACTGATTTCGACAAGTCGAAAGGACAGTTTTTAAGCCGGTTTGCCAACCAGTTGGGTAGTGAAGACAACACCATCAACATACTACCTTTCAACACCAGCATTGTGCTACGGCAGGGGTTCTCCGATTTTTCTACCTATTACAATAAATACCTCAAACCCGGCATCAGTCGTGGAGACAGGATTTACACCGATGAGTTCAGCAGTTACGTGGGCAGCGAAGTGGCGCTGGCATCGAGTGCTGCCTCTGAAACGGAATTTGAAGACAAAACACTTGCCATTGTCAAACTCCAAAGCAAGAAGAAAGCACGCGAACTGCTCAATAAATTTGCAAACAAGCTCAACAGCAAGACTGTTCGGTACGGAAATTACACCATCCGGCAGATCAGGCACAGCGGTATGCTGCAGGCTTTATTCGGGAAAATGTTTTCGGTCATCGAAAACAACTACTTTGTTTTTGTGTCCGATTACGTGGTGTTTGCCAATTCGCCTGACGGACTGATCAACTTTCTGCAAACATACAAGACCGGCAAAACACTTGACCTGAGTGAAAGTTACAAACAGTTTTCCGACAACCTCTCCACCACTGCAAACATTACGCTCTACATTGACCCCGACCGGGTCATTAACCTGCTTCCCAGGTTTTTGAACGACGAAACAGCCATCGGTTTTATGGAAAGCGCCGGGGCGATCAGTCATTTCAAAGGTCTTGCCTTTCAGTTTTGCAGTGGGGAATCATCGCTGTTTTACTCAAATTTTTACATGAGCCACGGCGCAACCGGGCGGAAGGGAAACATTTCGCAGTGGCAGATTTCCCTCTCGGACGAGATCGTGGGCCAGCCTTATCTGGTGAAAGACCACCGAACCAATAAGTACAATGTTGTAGTGTTCGACAAAAGCGCGAACATGTACCTGATCTCAACGGATGGGGTCATACTGTGGAAGAAGCGGCTCGACAACCTGCCCATCAGCCGGATACACGAGGTTGATTATTACAAAAACGGGAAGATTCAATACCTGTTCAACACCTTCGATTTTATTTACCTGATTGACAGAAACGGCCAGATGGTTAAGAACTACCCCAGGAAACTCAACCCGTCGGCAACCAACGGACTGAGTCTGTTCGACTACAACGGAACAAAAGATTACCGTCTGCTGATCTCGCTGGCGGATAAGTGGACCTACAATTATACCATCCGTGGAACACAGGTGGAGGGCTGGGTGAAGCCGCGCATGAACAACCTTGTTCACGAACCTGTTACCAGGCTGGTCATTGACGGTAAAGATTACATCATCATTACCGACGACAAGAACAATGTTAAAATTGTCAACCGAAGGGGTGAGGAAAGAATCGAACTGGAAAAGAATCCTGACAAGGCGAAAAATTCATCCTATTTTGAAAACAAGACCAACAAAAAAGGCATCATCATCACCACCAACCAACAGGGTAAGCTCATCTACTTTAATGTTGACGGCAAGCTGAAACAGACCGACTTCGGTGATTTTTCTCCCCGGCACTTCTTCCTGTACGAAGACTTCAACAACGATGGCTCCGCCGACTTTATCTACCTCGATAAAAAGGAACTGGTGGTGTTCAATCGTTTAAAGAAAGAGGTTTTTCGTTACCATTTCAATTCCGATATTAAAATAAAACCTGTCTTTTTCAGGATTGGCAGAAGCCAGAAAGTGCTGGGGGTTGTTGCCGATCAGGAAAAGACCATTTACCTGTTCGACAGCAAGGGCAATACCATTGTAAGCAAAGGCCTGGTCGGCGAAACGCCGTTTACGGTTGGCAGCCTGAACAATAACCGCGAACTGAATCTGATCACGGCAGCCGGAAGCACCCTTTTCAATTACCGCCTGAACTAAGCAGTGGCTATTTATTCTTGCCCTTTTTTCTGCGTTTCTTTTTCTTGTCTTTAGCAGCGGCCTTTTCCCTCCCTGCTGCACTCTGTTTTGACGTTTTTGATTTTTTGGCCGACGATTTCTTCTTATTGCCATATTTGTCTTCCTTCACGGTTTTGCCGAAGCCCGAGATCGTATTGATCAGTCCTGTCTGTATGGCTTTCCATGCAATGTTTACAAACCCCTTGTACATGTCCCTGTCGAAATGCGTTTTGGCAGTGCGCAGTTTCTCGTTTTTACCCGGGTTCGATTTGTGGGCAATGGAGCTGGTCAGCCAGCTCATAAATTTATTGGTCTCCTTTGCTTTTTTCTTGAAGAATTCGGTTTCCAGGCCTTCGTACGTCATCACCATTTCACCGTCGATATACCAGCGGTTTGCTCGTGTTTTGAATTTCAGGCTGTTTAGCGTACCCTTGTTGATTTTCATGCCGATGGCGGGGTAGAGGGCGGGATTAAAAATACGCATGTCAGCCTTACCCACCGAACCGGACATGAAAAAGGTGTCAACCCGGCTGTTCAGCGGCAGTAAAAAGTCCACATTCATGCTCACTTTGTTGTACACTTTGGCCCGCAGGTTGGCGCTCATGGGTTTTCTGAGGCTGTCTTTTACCGAAGTGATGTGTTTGGCCACCGCGCTCATGCTGCCAAGCGTTATGGTAAGATTCCCGAACTCTTTTTCCGATTTTTCGTGGTACACCAGCTTGCTTTTGTTACCCAAAGTTAAAACCCTGATATAAAGCGGAAAGTCCATCTTGCGTAAAGCCTCGTGCGGATATTTCGGTCGCTTGTCGAAATCCCACGGCTTTCGTTTGTCTTTGTAAATGTCCATGTCCAGCCCCGTGATGGCGATGCTGTCAATGTAAAGGTCGCCCCCGGACAACAACTTGTTCAGGTATATTTTCGAAAGGCTGATTTGTCTGACTTTTGCATTGAAAATGCCCGTGGTGTATTTTAGTTTTTCAGCCATTTTGTTCAGATTGCTGTACTGTGGCTTAAAAACAATTCTTTTGATTACGACGGTGGAATCAGCGAACTTCATTTCCAGTTTCCCCAGTGCAAGTTTGTAGTTTCCACCCGGCAGTAGCCACTCTTTTTCCGACAATTCCAGAAGTGTGTTGGAATTGTCCAGCTTAAAATAGTCGCCTTCACCCGGCAGTTTCAAAAGCCTGCCGCCTTTTAAGACCATATTGAAGCTTTCATTTTTCGAGATAGTTTCGTTGGTTTCTACGTTTATGATCTCAATTTTAAAATTACTGAACTGCAGCTTTACCAACTGGATGTTACTGATGCCTTTAATCTGAATGGAATCCAGCGTGAATTCATGTTCAAGCTGAACCCCCGGTGGTGGTTTAGGTTGCTTCTTTTTTTTGCCTTTTAAGATTTGCACCTTCGCATTCCTGAAAAGTATTTTCCTGATGTTAATGTCGCCATCGCCAATGGCTTTGTACAGGTTTAAACCTGCCAGTCTGAATAAGGGGACAGTCATGCGGATGATCATCGACTGGTTAAGTTTCTCCTGCTTCAACTGCTCAATAAATAATGAGTCGGGTTCCACCTGAAGGCCGTGCAGGTTGACGTTTCCCGTGAGGATGTTTACACCCACCCGGTCCACCGTAATGGTGTAGTGTTTGTCGGGATAGTCTTTCAGAGCCTGTGTAATAATCTTACCCAGAAAGCCTGCAAGTACGAGGTTGATGATGATGATGGCCACGGCGAGTGTACCTGCTATAATTCCTGAAATGATGAGCCAGCGTTTTTGTTTTTTGGATAGAGTCATGGTCAGAACTATTTGTTGGGCTAAAAATACTAATATTCCGGCAAAGGAGCAAATGGACTGTGGGGAGGCAATTTAGCTGATAGTCCTGTTGCGCCATTTGTTGCTTTTAAGGTAGGCAAACGAAAACAGGGCAAGCATTGTACTGTAAACCAGTTCAGATGTCCAGGCCGTGGTAATGTCTGTTTTGAGAACCTGCGTCAGCGTGTAAGCATAGACCAGGTAAATGGCAAGTACCAGCAGTTCGATGACGAGCGAAACATCAGTTCTGCCCGAACCGGAAACCCCGTTGAAAAGAATAATGCCGATCGACATGATCAAAGCCGCCACGCTGACCACCTTCAGCGCCGGTATGCCCAAAGTAATCAAATTCGGGTCGTTGGTGTACACTTCGAGGATGAGGCGGGGAAAAGCCAGGCCGAAACTTACCACCAGAAGTACGCCGAAAAAGCAGAGCGTGGCAATTTTGTAAATGAGCGACATGACCTCGTTTTCTTTCTGTTTGCCAATCAGGAAACTGACCAGGGTGTTGGTGGCCGTGGCAAAGCCCCAGATGGGGATCATCAGGATCACAAAAAAACTGCGGATGATGTTGGAGACCGCAAGTGCGGTTTCACCCAGTTTTTCAATGAATACAAAAAACACAAACCAAACCGAAAGCGAAATGAACGACAGCATCATCACCGGAACAGAAATACGAAGGATAGCCAGCATCCGGCTGAAACTAACGTGAACAAAACGGAAAAGGGCGTAATCGGAAAAGTTGACGGTGACGAAGGTGTGGACAATGAAAAACAGCAGGGCAAAAGCCTCGGCGATGACCGATGCCAGCGCTGCACCTTGCAGGCCCATGGCCGGCAGGCCCCATCCACCAAAGATCAGCAGGTAGTCAAGGGCCACGTTTACCGAAGCCATGACCAGGGTGGTGTAAGTGATGACCTTGGTTTTGGCCAGACCGACGTAAAAAGCCCGGAAAGCCATGTTCATAAAGGCAAAGAAAATGCCGAAAGACCGGTACTCCAGATAATCAATTGTTCCGCTGTAAATTTCTTTTGAACGTACGATCAGGGCCAGAATGTCAATGGAAGCATAGCGCAGCAGAACAAAAGAAAATCCTGCCACAACGATGAGGAAAAGGATGGAATGGTCCACAACGGGCCCCACTTCTTTGATTTTTCCTTCCCCAAAGCGGCGGGCGATGACGATCTGCGCCCCCGTGCTGAAACCCAGCCCCAGCATGATCACTGCAAGGTAAAACAACCCGCCCAAAGCACTTGCTCCCAAAGCAATTTCGCCAACCCTGCCCAAAAAAGCAGTGTCGGTAAAAATGATGAGGTTTTGGGCGATGCTTCCCAGGATGATGGGGTAAGCCACCTGCCAGATACGCTTGTAAGTGATTGAAGTTTTTGCCATAAAAGCGACAAAGGTAAAATTTCTTTTGCTTTGCATCAGCTGAGTTTTGTACAGGGAAGATGCTTTTTATATGGCTTCTTTTCAAACACAATTATTCCTACTTTTGAAAAAAAACAGTCCATGGAAAAGCCATTCCTGAAAAACCGCCAGTATTACAAATTCTGCCTGTACGGTTTCTTCAAGAATCTCCGCTTTTTCGATGCTTTCCTCATTTTGTTTTTTCTGGAAAAAGGACTCGACTTCCTTCAGATCGGCTTTTTGTACACCATCCGCGAAACAGCGATCATCGCCCTGGAAATCCCAAGTGGTGTGCTGGCCGATGCGCTGGGTCGCCGCCGGACGCTGATCGCCTCGTTTGCAGTGTACATCCTCTCGTTTATGCTGTTTTACTTTTCCGGCAGTTACTTCTTTCTCGGCGCTGCCATGTTTCTTTACGCCACCGGCGATGCCTTTCGCACGGGCGTCCACAAGGCGATGATTTTCCACTACCTTTCCGTCAACGGCTGGGAGGACCGGAAAACCAATTATTACGGCCACACACGTTCCTGGTCGCAGATGGGCTCGGCAGTTTCGGCAATCATCGCCGGCCTGATCGTTTTTTACGCCGGAAACTACCGTGTGATTTTCCTGGCTTCGGCGGTACCCTATCTTATTGATATGGCGCTGATCATCACTTATCCCAAATACCTGGAAGGCGAGGTGAAAGTACTTTCCGGGAATGCGCTGTCGGCAAGGTTTGGGGAAGTGATCAAAGCTTTTGTTTTCACATTTAAATCGAAGCTTTACCTGAAAGCCGTTACCAGCCTTTCGCTTTACACGGGTTATTACCGGGCAGTGAAAGATTACATCCAGCCCTTGCTGAAGGCTTTTGCGCTGGCCGTGCCGGTTTTTGCCTGGCTCAGCGACGACAAAAAAACAGCCCTCATGGTAGGGGTGATCTACTTTTTCATTTACCTGGTCAATGCCTTTGCCAGCCGCCGGTCGGACAGATTTTTAAAATTGTTCAGGGACACCGCGACTGCGATGAACCGTAGCATTCTTCTCGGTTTTATTGCCGCTGCACTTACCGGACTTGCCTTTTTCACAGGTATTTATGTTTTGGCCATTTTCGGATTCCTGTTGATCGTTGTCATGGAAAACCTGCGAAAACCCATCGGAATAGCACTGGTTGCTGACCTGACAAAGGACGAAGCCATGGCGTCGTCGCTTTCGGCCGAATCGCAGGCCAAGTCGCTGTTTACAGCTATAATATCACCGGTGCTCGGCTGGTTTGCAGACCTTTACGGGCCGGGGGCTGCCATCGCCGCGGTAGCCTTGTTGCTGCTTGGCTTTTTCCCGCTTTACCTTCTGCGCAGCGGTAAATCGCAGCCAAAAACTTAATTGACCTGTGTTTTCAGGCCGGGAAGGTAGGGCTGCCAATTCAAACCAAAATCGTACTTTTGCTGTCCGGTCAGTAACCGGGAAATTTGCAAAGCAGTTATCACTGATGGTTACTATTTCTGACGAAAACATACTTACTGACGATTTTGAGCGCATACTTTTCGGCGGGGAAAAACTGGCTGTTTCACATGCCGTCCTCGAAAAAGTTGAGCAATCGTTCCGTTTCCTGAAGGAGTTTTCTGTTGACAAAGTGATTTACGGAGTGAACACCGGACTGGGGCCGATGGCGCAATACCGCATTGAGGCTGAAGACCAGCTTCAGTTGCAGTACAACCTCATCCGCAGCCATGCTTCGGGAAGCGGGCCGGCACTGCCGCCGCTGTACGTTAAAGCGGCAATGATTTCTCGTTTACGAAGCCTTTCACTGGGACGGTCAGGTGTGCATCCTGACGCGGTGACACTGCTTGTCCGCCTCATTAACGAAGAGGTAATCCCTTTTATTCCCGAGCACGGAGGTGTGGGTGCCAGCGGCGACCTGGTGCAACTGGCACACCTGGCACTGGTACTGATTGGCGAGGGTGAGGTGTTTTACGGTGGAGAGAAAAAACCCACCGCGGAAGTTTTTAAAAGTCTGGGTATCGAGCCCTTGAAAATCCGGCTGCGCGAGGGCCTCGGGCTGATCAATGGTACTTCGGTCATGTCGGGCATCGGGCTGGTGAACGTGATCTTTGCCCGCAGGCTTCTGAACTGGTCGGTGGTGGCCTCGGCCATGGTCAACGAAATTGTCCGTTCCTACGACGACCACTTTTCGCAGGCACTGAACGGTGCTAAATTGCATCCCGGACAGCAGCATATTTCTCTTGCCATGCGCACTGCACTTGCAGGCAGTCAGTTGATTGAGAAAAGAGACGAGCATCTCTACAACGGTAAGGTTGAAGAGAAAATCTTTAAACATAAAATACAGGAGTTTTACTCCCTTCGCTGCGTTCCCCAGGTGTTGGGGCCGGTACTCGACAGCCTGGACACTGCAGTTCAGGTGCTGGTCAACGAAATCAATTCGGTGAACGACAATCCCGTCGTGGATACGGAAACCCAGACGGTTTACCACGGTGGAAACTTTCATGGCGATTACGTTTCGTTTGAGGTGGACAAACTGAAGATGGCCGTCACCAAGCTTTCGATGCTCGCCGAAAGGCAATTGAACTTTTTGATGAACAACAAGCTCAACGGCAGTTTGCCACCTTTTGTCAATCTGGGGACGCTTGGGCTGAACCTGGGCATGCAGGGGGTACAGTTTACGGCGACTTCAACCGTTGCCGAAAACCAGACCCTGTCGAACCCCATGTACGTGCACAGTATCCCCACCAACAACGACAACCAGGACATTGTCAGCATGGGCACCAACGCTGCACTGCTGACCAAAAAAGTCATCGAAAACAGCTTTCAGGTGCTGGCCGTGGAATTTCTGGCCATCATCCAGGCCATCGACTACCTGAAGGTGAGCAACCGCATGGCACCGTCAACACAAAATATTTACAGGCAGCTAAGGAAGCTCGTTCCGGTGTTTACCGGGGACGCGCCAAAGTATGTGGAATTAAAAATGATTCAGGACTTCCTGTCGGAAAAGGACCCGGGCAGTGTTGAAAAAAACGTTAACCCTAAAACGAAATCGTAATATGGAATATGCTTTAGTTACCGGAGGATCGGGCAGCATTGGTCGTGCAATCTGCATCAAACTGGCCCGGATGGGATACCGGGTACTTGTCCACTTCAATGCAAATAAAGACGCGGCGGACGAAGTGCTTGAGGCCATAAGTAACGAAAAAGGGGAGGGGGAAGCCATCGGATTTGACGTGACCGATTTTAAACTGGTGAAGCAAAAGCTGAGTGACTGGAAAGAAAGCCACCCTGACGATTACATTGCCGTGCTGGTCAACAATGCCGGTACCACGCGCGATGCGCTGATGTTCTGGATGGAAGAAGACGACTGGAAGCATGTGATTGACACCAACCTGAACAGTTTCTTCTACGTGACTTCACAGCTGCTGAAAGACATGGTGATCCACAAGTTCGGGCGCATCGTGAATGTGGTGTCGCTTTCGGGGCAAAAGGGGCTGCCGGGGCAAAGCAATTATGCCGCTGCCAAAGCAGGTGTTGTGGGAGCCACCAAGTCGCTGGCGCAGGAAGTCGGACGGAAAAACGTGACGGTCAACGCCGTATCGCCGGGCTACATCAGGTCGGCCATGACTAAAGACCTGGACGAAAAGCATCTCAGCAAGATGATCCCCGTCAACCGCTTCGGTACCCCGGAAGAAGTGGCCGAGGTAGTGGGTTTCCTCGCTTCAAAAGGAGCATCCTACGTCACAGGTGAAGTAATCAGTGTAAACGGCGGACTCTACACCTGAGTGGGGCGGGTTACAAAAATGAACGGGGCACTTCCCTTTAAGTTTCATCCATCCAAAAGATTTTAACATGAAGCAATACTTATTTTTCCTGGCGGTAATCCTTTTCGGATACACACCTTTGATGCATGCGCAGATTGAAAAAGACAGTGGTTATATTGTCAGCATCGGCGACAGGGTACCGGACATTCGTTTAAAGCTGATTGACGGCAGTGAGGTGAACCTCAGTGAACTGCGTGGCAAAGTGGTGGTTTTGCAGTTCACTGCCAGTTGGTGTTCGGTTTGCCGGAAGGAAATGCCGCATCTCGAAAAGGAGGTCTGGCTGCCCAACAAGGACAAGGATTTCATTTTGATTGGTGTTGATTATGATGAGCCACTCGAAAAAGTGGTGGCTTTCAAAAAGCAAATGAAAATAACCTATCCCATGGCACTGGACACCGGCGCTGAAATATTTGCCCTTTTTGCCAACAAAAGAAGCGGGGTAACACGCAATGTGGTGATCGACAAAAACGGGAACATCGCCTTTTTAACCCGGCTTTTCGACCTGAAAGAATTTGAAGCCATGAAGATCAAAATCGCCGACTTGCTTGAAGAAGCAGACTGACCTACCATTTCTTGGTGTAGATGGGATGCGGAAAAGGATTCCCGTCAATTTCGGCAACGTACTGGTTGGCACAGGTGTCGGTATCTGAAAAATAAACCATCGCTTCGTAGAAAACTTCGTTGTAACTGATTGAAACAAAGCCCTGTTTCAGAAAGGGGCAATCAAGCTGGCTGAGCAGGAGCTGGTCGCCGGCAACAACGGAAGTGTAACGAACCCCATCCCGCGATGTGCCCTCAATCTTCCCGTCAATCTCAAAACGGTCGAAAGGAGTGTGGTAAACCGAAGTGCCGTCCTTGATGCGAAGAAATGACTGCTCCATGCTAAAGCTGTGAATGCCGCTGGAATCGATAAAAATCTGGTAAACCGTATCAGCAACTACTGAAAACAGATCGTTACCATCGGTTCTCCCCAGGTATTGCATAAACATGCTGTCAACCCTTAAAGTATCCTTGTCGTAAGTGAAGCCGGAAAAAATAAACCTGTAATTTGCTGCGGTGGTGAAAAAGCCCTGCTTGGTTGTTACTTTGATGACGCCCGCCCGCCAGTGGCCGTAGCCGTCATCGGTACCCCAGGACGGGTAACGGATGAACAGGGTGTCGTCCGCACCACCATTATAGGAAACGTTTGCACCGTCGATGGTATTTTGGCCGTCAGCCAATAACAGCGAATCGGAGATGGATTTGAAATAAGTATTGAGTAGCAGCACTATCGTTTGCTGGCCGGTAACATAATCGTTGGTGGCATCAATTTCGCGATTGTAACTGATGTAGGTGTTGTTGTCTTTGCATGCCGTGAATAACAAGCCAAAGGCAAGAAAAATCAACAGTGCCGGGATGCTTATTTTTTTGCTCATCATCGATTGCGCAAATATACTTCAAAAGTGTAGTTAAAATCATTTTGCCGGTCGTCGGTAATTTTTTCCGCGGATTGTAATTTCCAGATGTTGGCGTCAATCTTCGGGAAAAACACATCCCCCTCAAAGTCTTTGTGCACACGGGTGATATATAGCTTATCGGCATGTGGCATGAACTGCCGGTAGATGGAACCGCCACCCATCACGAAGTTTTCCTTGCTTTTATCCATTTTTTCGATGGCTTCCCCGATGGAATAAGCCATTACGCAATCATCAATTTGCTCTCCCGGCACATCGGTGATCACCAGGTTGGTACGTTTGGGCAGCGGACGTCGCGGTAAGGAAAAATAGGTGTTCTTCCCCATGACGACGGTATGGCCTTCGGTCAGTCGCTTGAACCTTTTCAGGTCTTCGGAAATATGCCAGAGCAGGTCGTTGTTCCTGCCGATGGCGTTGTTTTCTGCAATGGCTACGATGATGGAGATGTTCATTTGTTTTGGCTTAATCGGTTGAATTGGTTTATTTGTTAAATCAGTAAGATATTAAGACCATATGTTGTTGAAGTATTTCTGGTTCGGTTACATGCTAATAATGAAGCTTTTATATAAGCCCGGAAGACTGTCCTTCCAACCCGGTAAGGGCAGAATCTTAACATTTATTTTTTATCCATCTGTTTCTCAATAAAGAATCTGCCGTATCCTTCTGAAATATTTGCAGCAATGGAGTCGGTTGATCTTATTAACTGGTAACCAAACGCTCTTTTGGCAGATGAATTCCATTTAATCACCAAGCCCCATATTTCCTCACCAACATCCATGCTGGCATTATAAATATCTAGGTTTTCAATATCCATTCTTTTCATAATTATCAAGTCTTTCCCAAAGCTTCGCCAATGGGTTTATTATACCAATCATTATCTGTTTTGGTTTCAGCAACCTCATCCTGCATTTCCGCAATCAGTGCGTTGGCAATGTCAATGTCGGTTAATTGTTTAGCTGTTTCAGCCTGACCTAAGCAAATTGTCGCCAGCAACAAGGTAGTAATCACGACTGTTATTTTTTTCATATCAGCAGCTATTTTGTTTACCCCACAATTTACAAATATTTTGCAAGCTTCCCGATTCAACAGTTTCCCAGATTCAACAGATTCAACAAGTTTCCCGATTCAACTGATTTAACCCCCTCCTCATACCGAAATCTCCCCCCTAATATGCGGGTGCGGATTGTAATCCGTCAAATCAAAATCCTCAAACTGAAATGCAAAAATATCTTTTACTGACGGATTGAGCGTCATGCCTGGCAGTTTTCTTGGTTTGCGGCTCATTTGCAATTGTACCTGTTCCAGGTGGTTGAGGTAGATGTGCGCATCACCGAAGGTGTGGACAAACTCTCCGGGTTCAAGTCCTGTAACCTGCGCCACCATTAGCAACAGTAAGGCATAGGAAGCGATGTTGAAGGGCACCCCCAGAAAAATATCTGCACTGCGCTGGTAGAGTTGCAACGATAGTTTTCCGTCGGCCACGTAAAACTGAAACCAGGCATGGCAGGGTGGTAGTGCGGCATTGCCCATCGCCACATTTTCGGAGAAAGTTTTTCCCGCTTGCGGCAGCACGCCCGGATTCCAGGCAGCCACGATCATCCGCCGGCTGTCGGGGTTGTTTTTGATCTGGTCGATGACCATGGAAATCTGGTCGATGCCTTCGCCGTTCCAGTTGCGCCACTGCGCACCGTACACCGGCCCCAGGTCACCGTTTTCGTCGGCCCAGTCGTTCCAGATGCGTACCCCGTTTTCGTTGAGGTAGCCAACGTTGGTATCCCCTTTTAAAAACCACAGCAACTCGTAAATGATGGATTTAAGGTGGAGTTTCTTGGTAGTCAGCAGGGGGAACCCTTCCCAGAGGTCGAAGCGTAGTTGCGGCCCGAAAATACTGATGGTACCGGTTCCTGTGCGGTCGGTTTTCCTGATACCGCTTTCACTTACCTTTTTTAAAAGATCAAGATATTGTTTCATAGAGAAAAAGATTGAATGCATTCGGGCATCAAAGTTATGAACATAATCGATGATCAAATAGAAAAAATACCAACAACAGTCTTTTAACTACCTCACTAGTATTCAATTAATTATCCTTTGAGCCTGTTCGCCGGCAATGTCCTTTCATTCACTTATCAAGGGAAATTGTGTTGCTTGGCCCTGGCAGAGTTGCTTTGGTAAAAACAAATTTAGTTTACATTTACTCGCTTTAAATTGAACCACAAATAAGCAAAAGAGATGGGTATCAGGTTTCGGATTACGGTGATGAATTTCCTCCAGTTTTTTGCCTGGGGTGCCTGGTTAATATCGCTGGGCGGATACATGATTGTTACGTTGAACTTTAGCGGCATTCAGGTTGGTTCCATTTATGCCACAATGGGAATTGCCTCTCTTTTTATGCCGGCCTTGCTTGGTATTGTAGCAGACCGCTGGATCAATGCAGAACGAATGCTGGGTATCAGCCATGTTTTGGTGGGCGGTTTACTTCTTTGGGCTTCATTCGTAAAAGATTACGATACCCTTTACTGGATAATGCTGTTCGTGTCGATGTTCTACATGCCCACCATTGCACTGAACAATACCGTTTCATACAGTATCCTGGAGCAAAAGGGTTTTAATATTGTCAAAGACTTCCCACCCATCCGCGTGTGGGGCACTGTTGGTTTTATCGCGGCCATGTGGATTATTGATTTATTTGGCTGGACGGTGAGTCCCGTTCAGTTGTACCTGGGTTCGGCAGCCTCATTTGTATTGGGTCTTTATGCTTTTACGATGCCGCCCTGCCCACCCGAAAACAAAAGCAAAGGGGGCTCGTGGATATCGGCTTTGGGCCTGGATGCTTTCGTGTTGTTCAGGCAACGAAAAATGAGCATCTTTTTCATTTTCTCCATGCTGTTGGGGGCAGCCCTGCAAATAACAAACACCTTCGGCGAACCGTTCTTGCACGATTTTGCAGGATTGTATGCGGATTCCTTCGCCGTTCAGCATCCCAGTGTGCTGATGTCGGTTTCCCAAATGTCGGAAACTCTGTTCATCCTGACCATCCCGTTTTTTTTATACAAATTCGGTATCAAGAAAGTAATGCTGATGAGCATGTTTGCCTGGGTGCTGCGTTTTGCCTTGTTTGGCATTGGAAATCCGGGCGGTGGTTTCACCTTCCTTATGTTGTCGATGATAATTTACGGGATGGCATTTGATTTTTTCAATATCTCCGGCTCCTTGTTTGTTGAACTGGAAGCCGAACCCAGAATAAGGGCGAGTGCACAGGGCTTATTCATGATTATGACCAACGGTTTCGGTGCTTTTTTTGGTGCCGTAAGCAGCGGATGGGTGGTTGATTATTTTACGGTGGACGGTGTTAAGAACTGGCCGAACATTTGGTTTACTTTTGCTGCCTACGCATTTGTTGTGGGTATCGCTTTTATGTTTTTGTTCAAATACAAACACAATCCCGAAGCATTAAAAAAGGTGAGTCATTAATTTTTCTCATGGAGAGCGCCATCCACGGTGATTTTTATCCATTACGCCTCAAATAATCAATGTTTGAAACGGTTTTAAGTTCAGAGTTTCGGGTTTTGAATTTTGAGTTTTGAATTTTGGATTTTTTTTGGATTTTGTTTTTTGATATTTGGTTTTTCTGGTTTATCCAGGTCAGTCTTTTGTTTTGAATAATGGTTAGGTTTCCAGGTTTTTAAGGATCACGAGTTTAAAACAGACTTTTCATAGTCGTCTATTGTCGGATGCTTAACCTCTTGGTGCATAATTTCAGCATAAACAAGATGCCGGGCTCAACCAAGATTTTTCTTTCTTCTGTTGATCTCATCCCTCAGGCGCGAGGCTTCTTCATATTTTTCTTCACTCACCGCCTTTTGCAGCATTTCTTCCAGTTCCTCCAGCAAATAGTCGTCGTACTTTTTGCGTCCCTTTTTACCCGGTTTTTCAGGTAGCTCAGCTTCATCGCTTAAACCTTCGGTATCCATGTCAATGGCCGCCTCGTCGATGATGCTCTGGTAGGCATAGATAGGGCAGTCGAAGCGGATGGCCAGGGCAACGGCGTCAGAAGTGCGGCTGTCGATCTCGGTGACCTGGCCGCCGGTTTCGCAAACCAGTTTTGAAAAGAAGATCCCCTCTTCGAACTTGTTGATAACGACTTCCCGGATTTTAATCTGAAAATGATCGGCAAAGCTCTTAAACAGGTCGTGGGTCAGCGGCCGGGTGGGTTTCATCTTCTCCAGTTCGATGGCGATGGCCTGTGCTTCGAAGCCGCCAATGATGATCGGCAGCCGCCGGTTTTCGCCTGAAACGCCCAGTATTAAAGCGTAAGCACCGCTGGATGACTGGCTGTAGGACATCCCCACTATTTCGAGTTTTACCTTCTTCATTTCGCCCCTTAAATCGAACCCTAAAAATAGAAAACAATTTGAAAAGTTGGCGTAAATTAAAAATAGTTTTTACGAAAAATAATAACAGCAGAAGTTGTGTCAGGCTGCAAAACGGAAAAACGGTGGGAATCAGCAAACTGGCTTCTCCTGCTGTCAGGCGCCGGCCTTTTGTATTTTGCTGTTTTCCTGCCAGCTGCGAAATAAGGATCCCGCTCCGGTTGCGCCGGACTGCCTGTGCTACAAGCGTATTTTGCTATGCCACATCGCGATTGTCAATTTCTTTTGATAAGAATTTTCGCAATAATCCTTTGGTTTTAACCTATTTTTCTATTTTAGCGCCCTCATTCCGAAAACGATTGAAAGAAATTGAAATTGTAAATTAAACCTTCATTATGAAAAAATTGTTATCTGTTTTGTCTTTGCTGGCCGTACCTTTTTTTGCCACCGCCAGCGAAGCTAATTTGATTATCCCCGACGGGGTAAGGTCGGAAACCATCCTGTACTGGGGGTTTCTGATCACGTTTGCCGGGTTTATGTTTGGGCTTTACCAGTTTATGCACGTCAAAAAGATTCGTGCACATAAGTCCATGCTGGAAGTTGCGGACGTAATTTATCAGACCGGAAAAACCTATCTGATTCAACAGGGTAAGTTCCTGGCCATCTTGTTCCTTTTCATCGGCTCAACCGTGGTCTTTTATTTCGGATGGCTTACCGAAGGATTTGGTTTCGGAGGTGTTCTGATGATTGTGGGATGGACCGTTCTCGGCATCCTGGGCTCGTACAGTGTGGCCTGGTTCGGTATCAGAATGAACACTTACGCCAACTCCAGGATGGCTTTTGCATCCCTTGAGAGGAAACCCATCAAGCTGCTGAATATTCCGCTGACCGCAGGAATGAGCATCGGTGTGGTGCTTATCTCGCTCGAACTTTTTATGATGCTCATCATTTTGATGTTCGTTCCCGGTGAGTATGCAGGAGCAAGCTTTATCGGCTTTGCCATCGGTGAATCGCTGGGTGCTTCCGCATTGCGGATTGCTGGCGGTATTTTTACCAAAATTGCCGACATCGGTTCCGACCTGATGAAAGTGATTTTCAAAATCGGTGAAGACGACCCGCGTAACCCGGGTACCATTGCCGACTGTGTGGGTGACAATGCAGGCGACAGTGTCGGACCTACTGCCGATGGTTTTGAAACTTACGGTGTAACCGGTGTGGCATTGATTTCTTTCATCGTACTGGCTGTTACCAAAGGCACAGGTTGGGAAGCCAATCAGGTACAACTGCTGTACTGGATCTTTGTCATGCGTATCCTGATGATCATCACCTCCATTGTAGCGTACTGGATTAACGGCGCCATCGCCAATGCCAGGTACAGCAATGTGGATGAACTGGATTTTGAAAAGCCGCTCACCTCACTGGTGTGGATTACTTCGATACTTTCCATCGTAGTGACTTTTATTGCCAGCTACCTGGTGATCGGCGATATGCCACACGATTTGTGGCTGACCCTGTCCATTATCATCAGTGCAGGTACCCTGGGGGCAGCTTTGATCCCCGAATTCACCAAAATCTTCACAAGCCCCAAATCGGCTCACGTCAACGAGGTGGTGGAAGCCTCCAAAAAAGGCGGTGCCTCGCTGAACATCCTTTCAGGACTGGTGGCAGGTAACTTCAGTGCTTTCTGGCAAGGCATGGTTTTCTTCCTGCTGATGTTCATCGGCTATTACGCCAGCAACTACGGATTGGATCAGTTCATGATTTATCCCTCCATTTTTGCCTTCGGACTCGTAGCATTCGGTTTCCTGGGCATGGGCCCGGTGACCATTGCCGTTGACAGCTACGGCCCTGTAACCGACAACGCACAATCCATTTACGAGCTTTCACTCATCGAGGAAAACAAAGAGGAGGTTACGCCCGAAATCGAAAAGGAATTCGGTTTCAAGCCCGACTTTGAAAAAGCCAAGTACTATCTGGAAGCCAACGACGGCGCGGGAAACACTTTTAAAGCAACGGCCAAGCCGGTGCTGATCGGTACTGCCGTGGTGGGTGCAACAACCATGATCTTTTCACTGATCCTGGTGATTGAGCACACCCTGGGCATTCAGCCCGAACTCATCCTTAATGTGCTGAACCCCTACACCATCCTCGGGTTCCTGCTGGGTGGCGCGGTGATCTACTGGTTCTCGGGTGCTTCCATCCAGGCCGTTACCACAGGAGCTGCCCGTGCCACCGATTACATCAAAAAGAACATCAACCTCGACCCCAATGCGCCCAAAAAGGCTGATGTGGCCAAATCGAAAGAAGTGGTGCAAATATGCACGCTTTATGCCCAAAAAGGTATGTGGAATATTTTCATTGCCTTGTTCTCGTTTGCGCTGGCCTTTGCCTTTTTATCGGCACCGTCGGGTCTTTTGCCCGGAATGAACGAGGCCGAG
>JAJRWG010000052.1 GCA_024276895.1 Bacteroidota bacterium | reverse complement strand
CTACCGTTTGATTAACCAGGGTGTAAACCGGCGCCTTGGTGGATTGAACAACGCCCGGATACTCCTTTATTCCTTCAATTACGCAGACGTCGAATTTTTACACAGTCGAAACGACGATGAGGGCTTGCTCGCGATGGTTTTAGAAGCGATTCAAAAGCTCGTCCTTGCGGGTGCAGAAGGCATCGCGCTCTGTGCCAACACCATGCATATGCTGGCCGGCAGACTGGAGCAACAGATGGAAATCCCACTCATCCACATTGCCGATGCCACGGCAAAAAGGATCAGGGAAATGGGTTTTGGCAGTGTCGGACTCATGGGGGCCCGCCGGACCATGGAAATGGACTTTTACAAATCCCGACTGAAAGTGCAGGGAATTGAAACCCTTGTCCCGCCTGAAGCGGAAAGGAATCTCATCCAACAAACCATTTTAAAGGAATTGCTGAAGGATGACTTCAGTCCGGAAAGCCGGCAAAAGTTCCTGGAGATCATCGCGACGCTCAATCAGAAAGGTGCGCAGGCGGTGGTGCTGGGCTGCACCGAAATTCCACTGCTGGTCAGGAAGCAAGACACTTCCGTGCCACTGATCGATACGCTGGAAGCCCATGCCGATGCCATCGTTGATTTTTGCCTGAATGCCGAAAACAACCTTTAAACCAAGCTGCAAACCTCATGGAAACAATCATCCGGCCCGCGGCCGAAAGTGACCTGGAAGCCATCACGGAGATTTACAACCAGGCCATTCTGACGGGAAAGGCAACCGGGCACACCGAACTGCAGAATGCAAAAGACAAATTACCCTGGTTCCGAAGTCATTCCGTCGAAAAATACCCTTTGCTGGTGGCGGAAACCAGCGACCGGATCGCGGGCTGGCTGAGCCTGAGCCCTTACCGTGAGGGGAGAGAAGCCTTCAGCTTCACCGCAGAGGTCAGTTACTATGTTCACCGGGACTTTCAGCGCAGGGGAATTGCTTCCATGCTGATGGAAAAAGCCTTCGCCCACGGCAGGAAGTCGGGAATCCATACCCTGGTGGCTTTTCTGCTGGCACACAACATACCGAGCATCGCCTTCCTGAAAAAATTTGGTTTTACTTTGTGCGGAACTTTACCGAAAATAGCACACATCAACGGCAGGGAGTTCGATCACGTTTTTTATGGCAAACGCCTTTTCTAAAACTTTTGAAAATGATTTACACTTTCGGGGAATCGTTAATGGACGTCATTGTTGAAAAAACGGGCCGGGCGTTTGTCAGGCCCGGAGGTGCCATGCTCAATACAGCGGTTTCGCTGGCCAGGGCAGGGGAGGCGGTTTCGCTGATCTCTGAGCTCGGCGATGACCGGACAGCCACCTTCATCCTAAATTTCCTGAAAGCCAACGGGGTGGAGACCCGTTACGTCAAAAAATACTATCACCGGAACACGGCACTTGCACTGGCTTTTCTGGACGAAAAGAAAAAGGCCGGGTACACGTTTTACAAGTCCTACCCGGTGCACCGCAGGCTGACCGGGCCCGGCGAATTTTCAAAACAGGACATCCTTTTGTTTGGTTCGATGTATGCCCTTGACGGCAAACTGCGGAATCAGCGCAGGGAGTTGCTGCTGGCTGCCAAAAGCAGCGGTGCTTTGATTTGTTACGACCCCAACATCCGCGAAGCTGCCCGGCTTGAAGACGGGAAAACCCGCGAAGCACTGTTTGAGAACTTCGCCGCTGCGCATCTGATCAAAGCGTCTGACGAAGACCTGGCGTTCATCTTCGGCAAACTTTCGCCTGGCGAATGCCTGAAAGAGATCAGGAAAGTGAATCCTGCGGCACCATTGGTGGTGACGCGCGGTGCGGCAGGTGTTATGGCTTTTGTGCCGGAGGGGAAAATTGAACTGCCGGCCGAACCCGTGAAAGTGGTCAGTACGGTGGGCGCCGGGGATGCTTTCAATGCCGGGATGCTGTTTGCCATCAGCAGGAAAGGCAGGCTTCCGGATGGGATACGCTTTTTTCGGCTGCCGGAATGGAGGAGCTCCTCCGCCCGGGGCTCTTGTTTTCTGCCGCTGTCTGCGCTGCCAAAGACAATTACGTCGGGCGGAACTTCAATCCCTGATCTTAAAGCATTTCGTTGTAAATCCGGTAGTTTTCTTCATCAAAACAAACGAAATAAACCTTTTGCGGTTGGTGGTTATCCATCAGAAATTCCTTTACGGTACGTATGGCAACTTTAGCGGCGCCGTGTTTGGGGTAGCCGTAAATGCCGGTTGAAATGTTGGAAAAGGCAATGCTTTGGCAGTTGTTTTCAGCGGCCAGTTCCAGACTTTTCCGGTAGCATCCGGCCAGCAGTCCGGCTTCTCCGCCGTGGCCGCCGCGCCACACCGGTCCCACGGCATGGATGACAAATTTTGCCGGCAGCCTGAAACCGGGGGTGATTTTCGCGGAACCTATGGGGCAACCGTTGAGGGGACGGCAGGCTTGCAGCAGTTCGGGTCCCGCCGCCCGGTGGATGGCGCCGTCAACACCGCCACCGCCCGTGAGTTTTGTATTTGCCGCATTCACGATGGCGTCAACGGGTTTTTTTTTGGTGATGTCTTCGCGGGTCAGGATGATTCTTTCTTGCATGAGATTTTTTTTTATTTGGTGCATTTGTCGTATGCAGAACTTTTCCAAAGTTCCGAACTTTGGAAGGGTTTTTTCTGCAACAGCAAAATTAAGCAAAGCTGACAAATCATCACCGGTTGAAATTTATAACCTCAACCTTTTTGTTTTCCGCCATAGTTTGCCCCGGAAGTCTGTTGCAACATCATTACAACCGAAGGCAAAGCACGAAAGGTGCAGCGCACCGCCAATCTTTATAGCAAATACAAAACCAGCACCTAGCGGCAGGTACGGAGTACCGTCATATTTCATATTTCGGATCGAAGATTACGGTGCTCCGCACCTCAGGTCTGCTGAATTGGGCTTTCTTTATTGAATGAAGGTTTTTCGCTAAGGCCCAAGTCCCGCCAACGCATGGGCCGGGCGGGAAGAATTGAACCAGTTAGGGCTTGCTTCGACTTTTCAGGTCCCCGCCCGCCGGCCAGCTTCGACCTGAAAAGTCAGTCAAAGCAGGAACGTATCCGGGAAAACTTTTCAACAACCGAACACATTGCGCGCAAGTACAATGCCTGCCTTACAATGCTGTGTTTTTACCGAAAGTTATCAACACCGCCCTTTGCCAAAAGCGAAAACATTAATTTTGTGAAGTAGGCAAAAGACTTTGTAAAATGCATGTTTGCAGAGTGATACAGATTTATTAATCCATTTTAAACCCCGGCATTTATCCATGTTCCTGATTTACGACACCGAAACAACCGGCCTTCCCAAAGATTACAACGCACCCCTCAGCGATTCGGAAAACTGGCCCCGACTGGTACAACTGGCCTGGCAGATTCATGATGAAAAAGGCGAATTGGTGGAGGTGAAGAATTTCATCGTCAAGCCCGAAGGCTTCACCATTCCCTACGGTGCGGAAAAGGTGCACGGCATTTCCACACAGCGTGCGCTGGACGAGGGGCAGGAACTGGCTTTTGTCCTGGAAGAATTCAACAAAGCCCTGCAGGCGGTTACAACCGTCACCGGGCACAACATCGAGTTCGACAACAGCATCACGGGTGCGGAGTTCATCCGCAAGCAAATGCAAACGACGCTGTTTGAAAAAAATATGGTGGACACCAAGAATGTATCCACTGATTTCTGCGCCATTCCCGGCGGGAAGGGCGGAAGATTCAAATGGCCCACCCTGGGTGAGCTGCACCAGAAACTTTTCGGCGAGGATTTTGAAGCCGCCCACAATGCCTCGGCCGATGTGCAGGCCACGGCCCGCTGTTTTCTGGAACTTATCCGCCTGGGCGTGATCACGGCTCCCATGCTGAAGGTGGATGAACAGTTGCTTGAGGATTTCAGGCAGCGGCACATCGGGCCCGTTCAGTCCATCGGCATGGACGTGGAACCTTACCACGGGGAAAAAGGGAAAGAGAAGGAAAAACCGCAGAACGGAGAACAGGAAGAGAGCATCAAAAGACCGGAATCCGATGCGCCTTCGTTTGTGCACCTGCACGTGCACACCCAGTACTCGGTACTGGATGGCTTGTCGGAGATCAAACAGCTTCTTGAAAAGGCTAAAAAAGACGGTCAGACAGCGGTGGCTATCACTGACCACGGTGCCATGTACGGTGTGAAAAAATTTCACGATATCGCGCTGGAACTGGGTGTCAAGCCCATCCTCGGTTGCGAGGTGTACGTTGCCCGGCGCGGGATGAACCAGAAAAAGACAAAGCAGGACGGCTCGGGCTGGCACCTAGTGCTGCTGGCAAAAAACCGCGAAGGCTACAAGAACCTGATGGTGCTGGTTTCGGCAGGATGGACGGAAGGTTATTATTACAAGCCCCGCATCGACAAGGATCTGTTGAAAAAACACAGCAAGGGCCTGATTGCTTTATCCGCCTGCCTGGGTGGCGAAATTCCCGACAAGACTGTCCATGATGGGGAAGCCAAAGCCGAAGAAGCCCTGCTGGAGTACAAGGAAATCTTCGGAGAGGATTTTTACCTTGAACTGCAGCGCCATCCCACCGGTGACCCGGAAATGGACCGCCGGGTGTTCGACGACCAGGAGTTTGTCAACAAAACCCTGCTGGCGCTGGCGCAAAAGCACGGGTTGACGGTGGTGGCCACCAATGATGTGCATTTTGTTGAGGGAGAAGATGCCGGCGCCCACGACCGGCTCATTTGCATCGGTACGGCCAAAGACCTGGACGACCCCAGGCGTCTGCGCTACACCCGTCAGGAGTGGTTCAAAACAAGGGACGAGATGCGTCAGTTGTTTGAAGATATTCCCGAGGCACTGGTAAACACCCTTGAAGTGGCTGACAAGATCGAGGTGTTTGAAATGAACAACGATCCCATCATGCCTGAATTCAGCATCCCCGAAGGCTTTGAAGATGCCAACGCTTTCCTGCGGCACATCGCTTATGAGGGTGCCAGGGAGCGTTACGGGGAAGTCACGGAGGACATGAAAGCACGTATCGACTTCGAACTGGAAACCATCAAAAAAATGGGTTTTCCCGACTATTTCCTGATCGTGTGGGATTTTCTAAAGGCAGCCCGTGAGATGGATGTGATCGTTGGACCCGGACGTGGCAGCGCGGCAGGCTCGGTGGTGTCGTACTGCTTGCGCATCACCGACATCGATCCCTTGAAGTACAAGCTGCTGTTCGAGCGTTTTCTCAATCCCGACCGCATTTCCATGCCCGACATCGACATCGATTTTGACGACGACGGACGCGAAAAAGTGCTGAAATGGGTGGCAGAAAAATACGGCAAAAAACGGGTGGCACACCTGATCACTTTCGGCACCATGGCGGCCAAGATGGCCATCAGGGATGTGGCACGGGTGCAGAAGCTGCCCCTTTCCGAAGCCGACAGGCTGGCCAAGATGGTGCCCGACAGGCCCGGAGTCACCCTTAAACAGGCCCTCGACAGCGTGAAAGAGTTTAAGAACGAATTTACCAATGGCAATCCGGAAGTGGTTTCAGTCATCAAAAACGCCCTCACCCTCGAGGGCTCGGTGCGCAATACGGGTACCCACGCCTGCGGCATCATCATCAGCAAGGATGACCTGGAAAAATACGTGCCCGTGACCACCGTTAAGGAGTCGGTGCTGGATTACGCCACCCAGCTGGACGGAAACTTCATCGAATCCATCGGACTGCTGAAGATGGATTTTCTCGGACTGAAAACCCTGTCCATCATCCGCGATACCATCGAAAACATCAAAACATCCAGGGGCGAAGAACTGGATATCCACAGCATTCCCTTCGACGACAAGGAGACTTACGAATTGTACAGCCGTGGCGAGACCATCGCCCTTTTTCAGTTCGAGTCGGAAGGCATGCAAAAATACCTGAAAGACCTCAAACCCACCCGGTTCGAAGACCTGATCGCCATGAATGCCCTTTACCGTCCGGGACCCATGGACTACATTCCTTCCTTCATCAACCGCAAACACGGCAGGGAAAAGATCGAGTACGACCTGCCCATCATGGAGGAAATACTGAAGGAAACCTACGGCATCACCGTTTACCAGGAGCAGGTGATGTTGCTTTCGCGCCTGATGGCCGGTTTTACACGCGGGCAGTCCGACTCGCTGCGCAAGGCCATGGGGAAAAAGAAAAAGGACGAGATGGAGAAGCTCAAAAAGCAATTCCTCGAAGGTTGCAAAAAGAACGGTTTGCCCGAAAAGACTGTCCTGAAAGTTTGGTCCGACTGGGAAGCCTTTGCCAACTATGCCTTCAACAAATCGCATGCTACCTGCTACTCCCATCTTTCGTACCAGACGGCTTACCTGAAAACCCATTACCCCGCGGAGTTCATGGCTGCCAACCTCAGCCGCAACCTGCACGACATCAAAAAGATCACCCAGTACATTGCCGAAGCCAACCGCATGGGCATTTCTGCGCTCAGGCCCGACGTGAACGAAAGCAGGAAGAAGTTCACCGTTACGGGCGAAAAAATCATTCGTTTCGGTATGGCCGCCATCAAGGGTGTGGGCGAATCGGCTGTGGAAAAGATCGTTGAAGAGCGTATCAAAAACGGCCCTTTCAAAAATATTTTCGACTTTGCCAAACGGGTGAACCTGCGGGCGGTGAATAAACGCAGTTTCGAAGCCCTGGCCATGGCAGGGGCCTTCGACGGCTTCGAGGGTACCCACCGCGGACAGTATTTTTACAGGGAGGACGAAAACAGTTCCACCTTCATCGAAAACGTCATCAAGTTTGGTGCTGCCTATCAGGAAAGGCAAAAAAGCCAGCAAACCTCTCTCTTTGGCGATGCAGACGCTTTTGAAGTGAAGGACCCGCCGATTCCTGACTGTCAGCCACTTTCGCCGGCACTGAAACTGAAAATGGAGAAAGAAGTAACGGGCTTTTATATTTCGGGTCACCCGCTGGACGATTTCAGACTGACCATGAGCCGTTTCTGTAATGTGGAAATTGAAAGGTTGCGCAATGACCTGGCATCGCTCAAGGATCGGAAACTGATGTTTGCGGGTATGATCACAGAGGCGGTGAAGCGCACCTCGCGCAACGGTTCCGATTACGGCATCGTAACTGTCGAAGATTTTACGGGCAGCATAGGTTTTATGATCTTCTCGGAAGACTATCTGAAAAAGAAACATCTGCTGGAGGTGGGCAACAACATCTTCGTGATCGCCAGAGTGGGAAAATCATATAAGAGCCGAACCGAGTTGGACCTGAGAATAATCGACGTTTTCCTACTAGCCGAAGCCATGTCGAAGCTGGCAAAGCGTATCGACCTTACTGTTTCTGCCGACAAGGTGAACGACGACCTGATCAGCAAACTGGGCATGCTGGCCAAAAACAATGACGGAGGATGCGAGTTTCAGGTTATTCTGAAAGATCCGGAAACGGGCACGCTGCTGCAAATGAAATCGGGTTTGCTGAAAGTGGAACCGCGCAGTTTTGTCCATGACCTGGAGGGCATGGGGGAGGTGGAAGTCAGAATCCTTTAGCCTGGTGGTTTTTCTGCAATACTACCTTTCCGGTTTTTGTTTTTACGAACAACTCCACAGGAAAAGGATGGTAATCAAAAGGAAGATGAATGAACTTTTCATGGCCGGATTTTTTCTGCCTTCAAAGTTGGGAAATTTTCTGATAAGGCAAAATCTGTATTTCACGAAGAGCCGCAGAGGCGCAAAGGGAAAATGTCCGCATAAATAAATCCGCGCCTTCGCGAGAAAAAATAAATCTGTATTCCGGGAAGTTTGTGTCACGCAGAGACGCAAAGGGAGATAAAATATATGGATAAACAACTCCGCGGCTTGGTGCCTTTGCCTGCCCGTTCTGTCAGGCGGGCGTGAAAAAAATTATCCCTCCTTCATTCTGTATCGGTTCCAGAATTTAAATCGCGTGAAGGAAGAAAATGTAACGATCTTATTTATCCACCTGTAACGCAGGAAAAAATGCAGTATCCTGTACCCGAAGAAAATGACGATCAGCCCGGTGAGGAAAACCGTCGTGTTAAACAGTAGCCCGCTGTATTCACGTAGTAAAGCGGAGGTGATGAAGTCATGATTCGCAAGCGCTTTGAGGATGGCTGCCGGGACAACCGAAAACGCCAACCACCAGATCAGAAAAGAGAAGCCGTGCGCCGTTTCGATTGCCCGCCGGGAGCAGTGGTTCATGCAGCGCATGCAGCTCTCGCAGTCGTAGGTCCAGTAGGGCCTGTCGTCAACCGTTTTGATGGCCTGCACCGGGCAGTTTTTGATGCACAGTCCGCAGTTGTTGCATTCGCTGCTGGCGAAGAAGGTTTTCGCCAGGGCATAACGTCCGAAAAAGTAATAGGCAGGTGCAATGGGCGAGACGGCAATATCCAGCGGCAGCCAGTACAGGCCGTTCAGTACCGGCTTGCCGGTAAGTATCCTGCGGGTGAATTTTTCCAGTGTCCGTTCGCACCGAGCCGCGATAAAGTCGACTGCATTTTTCGTCAGACCGGGGTGGAGTGATATCCAGTTGGAGGGCAGGTCAAGCGGGCGGAGGCCGGCGATCCTGTAGCCTTTGAACAGCAACATCAGGGCCGGAACCCACAGCGCCAGCCCCCCGATGCCGGCGATATGTAGTTTGCCTGCTTTCAGGCCGGCTCTGGTGTTCAGAAGGAATACCCTATTTTTTCCTTTCGGGAATCTGAAAACAAAGTTCAGCAAACTTGGCGCCGCATTGAAACCGTGGGTGGGAAAACAAAACCCCAGCAGCGCATTTTGAGGAATTCCGGGACGATCCCGTTTTAGCACCGCGATGTTATACACTACTGTTTCAACGCCTCCCGCCCCGGCAACCTCCGCGATCTTCCGCGCTGCTAATCGGGCGTTCCCCGTGCCGGAAAAATAGAAGATGATGAGTCGTGTATATTGGGGTTTTTCGGGAGGCATGGGCTTGCGGTTTTTGTGGGAAATTGTTGTATTTGTGGCCGGTTCAAGCCAAAGGTAGGTATTTTTCATTTTATTGGCTGGGGAAACATTGGTAATTGTGACCGGAACAGGGGTGTAAGGCCATGAATAACTATCCCTGACCATAATGAAATGCAAGTGCGCAATGCCGGGAAAGTACTCTGTCATCCCTTTTATCCCTCCCTCGGGTCAGACCGGAACGGCATCTTGGCCATTTTATCCACTTCCAGGCTGGCGTAGCCGAATTCTTCCGTCACCCTGCCCAGCAGCAGGTAGATCCCTTCGCCGCGAAACGGATAATCTTTCAGGGAGGGAGGGAAGTGAACCGTATCGAACATCTCGCCCCGGTGATCGAGGAAGGTACCGAAGTGCATCAGCTCACCTTTCACGGTTTTCACGTACTTGATGGTGACCAGCAGCCCCAGCATCCGCAGCCGGCTGCCTACCCGGCTGTTCATTTCGGCGGCGGTAATTTCACCCCGGAAAGAGGTTTGAAGCATGTCGAACCAGGTCATGGAAACGGGGAAGTTCAGCAGCTCGATCTCGTCGTAGGCGTCTTCCAGCGGATTGTGCTCCAGTTGCGGTAGTTTGAAGTGCTTCCTTCGGTTCTCGAACAAGCGGGGCACTTTGGGCTGTTTGGGGGCGTTGTTCAGCAGCAGGTAGGCATCCCACAGCAACTGCGACTTGCTTTTGCCTGTGAACCGGAAGGCGTTGACCCGCACCAGCAGGATGAGCTGCCCGGTTCCCGGAACCATCCGCCGGATGAAATCTTCCAGGTCGTGGAAGTCGCCGCCGGCATTGCGCTCCTCCGCGATGCCTTTGGACAGCCTGCTTTCCAGCCCGGCCACGTGGATGAAGCCGATGAAGATGTCGCTGCCGCGGATGCCGGTTTTGTAACTGCTGCGGTTTACACAGGGCAGGTGCAGGCGTCCGCCCTGGCGCCGGGCCTCGTTGAAATAGACCCAGCTGTGGTAAAAGCCGCCGAAGTTGTTGATGACCGCCACCTGGAACTCCAGCGGGAAGTACGCTTTCAGGTAGAGGCTCTGGAAGCTCTCCACGGCGTAGGAAGCTGAATGGGCTTTGGAAAAGGAGTAGCCCGCAAAGCTTTCGATCTGCCGCCACACCTCGCGGGTAATGTGTTCGGGATAGCCCCTTGCCCGGCAGTTCTCAAAAAATTTGTCCACAATGCGCTGAAACTCCTGCCGTCCGCGGTACTTGCCGCTCATGGCCCGCCGCAGCACGTCGGCGTCGGCCAGGTCAAGTCCGGCGAAGTGGTGGCACACCTTCAGCACATCTTCCTGGTACACCATCACGCCGTAGGTTTCTTCCAGTTGCTCTTTCATCACGGGATGGATGTATTCGAACTTGTCCGGGTTGTGGAAGCGGTAGATGTATTCTTTCATCATGCCCGATTTGGCAACGCCCGGGCGGATGATGGAACTGGCGGCCACCAGCGTGAGGTAGTCGCTGCACTGCAGCTTTTTGAGCAGCCCCCGGGTGGCGGGACTCTCGATGTAAAAACAGCCGTTGGTTTCAGCTTTCCGCAGTTGTGCTTTTATTTTGGGATCGGTTTTGAACTTTTCAACCCGGTGAATGTCGATGCTGATGCCCTGGTTTTTCCGGACGAGTTCCACTGCGTCGTTGATGTGTCCGATGCCCCGCTGGCTGAGGATGTCCAGTTTTTCGAAGCCGATGGACTCAGCCACGTACATATCCCACTGGGTGGTGGGCAGCCCCTTGGGTGGCAGGTCCAGGGCGGTGTAGCAGGTGATGGGTTCTTCGGAAATGAGGATGCCCCCGGCGTGGATGCTCCGCTGGTTGGGAAAACCGGCCATCATTTCCGCCAGGCTGTGGATGTGGCGGGTGATGGCGTTGCTGTTTTTTTCGGCCGCCGGGTTGCGTGTCAGCCGGTCGATCTCCTCTTTGGGCAGTCCGTGCACCTTGCCCAACTCCCGGAAGATCGATTTGCCTTTGAAGGTAACCGATGTGCCCAGCAGGGCGGTGTGTTTTTTTCCGTAGCGCTTGAAAATGTAATCCTGCACCTCGTCGCGATCCTTCCACGAGTAGTCGATGTCGAAGTCCGGCGGCGAGCTGCGTTTGGGGTTGATGAAACGCTCGAAATAGAGGTTCAGTTCGATGGGGTCCACATCGGTGATCTTCAGGCAGTAGGCCACCACGCTGTTGGCGCCGCTGCCCCTGCCCACGTGGTAAAATCCCCGCGACATGCTGTAGCGGATGATGTCCCAGGTGATCAGAAAGTAAGCCGAGAAACCCAGCTTGTGGATGACGGCCAGTTCGCTGTTGAGTCGGGTCTCGGCCAGTTTGCTCTTGCTGCCGTAGCGATATTTGAATCCGTCGCGGGCCAGCTTCTCCAGCAAAACCTTATCGTCGTACCGGCTGCCGGTGAAGGTTTTTTTGTTTTTGATGTTGTCGAAGTCAAAATCGATCCGGCAGTCATCCAGCAGATTCCGGGTGTTTTGAAGCACGGCGGGGTAGGACCCGAAGGCCCGGCGGAAAGTTCCCTCCGGAAGAAAATGCTCGTCGGGGGCGGCGTGCATGGCAGGGGTGAGGTGGCTCAGCAGCAGGTTGTGGTCGATGGCACGCAGATTTTTGTGGAGGTAGAAATTTTGCTCGTCCTGAAAGGAGACCGGCTGGAAAACGACCATCTTAAGCAGCTCTTCTTTTGCTGCCGCGATGAGCTTGCGGGCCTGGGAAGGCTTTACGCCGGTAAATTCGTTTGCTTTCAGCCTGCGTGAAAGTTTTTTGCCGAAGGGGTAGATGACGTAGGCGTTCGGGAAGTCGGGCGCCGTCTCCGAATGTTCTTGCTCCCCCAGGTTGATGGTGCTCATGTACTCGTTCAACTCGCGAAACCCCTCGTTGTTGCGGGCAAGGGCGGTGAACAGCAGTTCGTCGCCCTCGCGGAATTCCATCCCCCCGATGGGTTTGATACCTTTTTCCCGGCATGCCTTCACAAAGTCGATGGTGCCCGAGCTGTTGTTGATGTCGGTCAAAGCCAGGGCTTCCACCTTCCGCTTTGCGGCCTCCACCACCAGCATCTCGACGGAGTAGGTGCCGTAGCGCAGGCTGTAGTAGGAGTGGGCGTTGAGGTAAGCCACGGCTCCCCACCCTGAAGGACCGGGAAACTGATGTGCTTTCATATTACACCCTCCTTCCATCAGTTTCCCCGGACTTCAGTCCGGGGGAGCAGGGGCCGGGGGCAACCCCCACCGCCCTTTGCACGGCTTTTTTTCCGTAGCGCAGCCGAATGCTGTCCAGTGCCTGATAGAGGCTGACCATTTCGGGAGCATCTTCAAACAAATCCAGTTGCTGGTGGCCACCCACCAAATGGCTGAAACGAACACCGATGAGCCGGATGAGCATCCGCCGGCTGTACAGCCGTTTGAAAAGTTCCAGGGCAGTGTCGATCAGAATGTGATCGAAAGAAGTGTAGGGCAGATGCTTTTGCAGGCTGTGAGTGTCGAAGTTGGCGTAGCGGATCTTCACCGTTAGGCAGCCCGTGAGCTTGTGCTTTTTGCGCAGTTCGAAAGCGATTTTCTCCACCATGGAGATGAGCAGTCGCCGGAGTGCCTGCACATCGGTGGTGTCCCGTTCGAAAGTACGCTCGGTGCTGATGGATTTGCGCTCGGAGTACTGCACCACGGGGGAGGGGTCGATTCCGTTGGCTTTTTTCCACAGTACAATGCCGTTTTTGCCCATCACCTGCAGCATCATCTCCGGCGGGATCATGCTCAGCGTGCGGATGTCGGAAACCCCCATGGAACGCAGCAGCCGGTAGTTCTTTTTCCCGACCATTGGTATTTTGCGGATGGACAGCGGAAAAAGAAAAGGCTTTACTTTTTCGGGCGGGACGAACAGCTCGCCGGCAGGTTTGGCTTCGCCGGTGGCGATCTTCGAAACGGTTTTGTTGACGGACAGTCCGAAAGAAATAGGCAGTCCCGTATTTTTGATGATGCGTTGCCGCAGTTCGTGCGTCCATTTGAGGCTGCCGAAAAAACGGTCCATGCCCGTGATGTCGAGGTAGTGCTCGTCGATGGACGCTTTTTCGTAAACGGGAGCGCTTTCGGCGATGATCTCGGTGACCATGCGCGAGTACCTGCTGTAGGCTTCGCCGTCGCCACGGATGAACACGGCATCGCGGCAAAGCTGTTTGGCCATTCGCATGGGCATGGCCGAATGCACCCCGAACCGCCGGGCTTCGTAGCTGCAGCCGGCCACCACCCCGCGGTCCGACATGCCGCCGATGATCACCGGCTTGCCTTCTAAGGAGCTGTTCATCAGTCGTTCAACCGACACAAAGAAGGCGTCTAAATCCAGGTGTATAATGGTGCGGGTTTTCGTTTCCATAAATTTTTTTGTCAGAAAACTTGACATTTAAAAAATAAGCAGTACTTTTGATTAGAATTTAATCATATTTTTGATGACAATATAAGCATTTTTCTTTTCCGGGGGGAAATCCCGGAGAAAATGATAGGGGAAACCCCTGCTGAAGCACGGGGAAAGAGATGCTCCCGGGGCTGAAGCCCCCGGGAAACTGATGATGGAAAAAATGCACAACAAAAATAATTACCAATCCCTTGCCCCGGACTTCAGTCCGGGGATAAGGGAATAAAAAAACAAAACCATGTATTTTAAAGAAAACATCAAGCTT
>JAJRWG010000051.1 GCA_024276895.1 Bacteroidota bacterium | reverse complement strand
GCCAAAGGAACTTTCAGCTTTTTACTTTCAACTGCTTTTAGTCCACCCAATCTGCGACAAAAAGGTTGGTGTTGTGGGTGCCGCCGTTGTTGCGGTTGGACGAAAAAACAAGCTTCTTACCATCGTACGAAAACATGGGAAATGCATCAAAAACAGCGTCGTAGGTAATGCGTTCCAGGCCTGTGCCGTCAATGTTGATCATGTAAAGATTGAACTCGTAACCGCGTTTGCCCGCATGGTTTGAGCTAAAGATGATCTTTTTTCCCGAAGGATGGAAAAAGGGCGCCCAGTTGGCTTTGCCCAGGTTGGTGATCTTTTTAAGTTCGCTCCCGTCCACGTTGCACGTATAGATTTCCATATGGGTCGGCATAACCAGTCCCTGTGCCAGCAAGTCCTTGTAAACCTTAATGTCCTCTTCTGTTTTGGGTCGCGATGAGCGGAAAACCAGCTTGCTGCCGTCGGGCGAAAAGAAGGCGCCGCCATCGTAGCCCAGTTCGCTGGTGATTTGTTTGATGTTGCTGCCGTCAATGTCGCAGGTGTAGAGTTCCAGGTCGCCGCTGCGGTCGGAAGTAAACACGATTTTGTCACCCTGGGCAGAAATCGTTGCCTCGGCATCGTAACCGGGGCCACTGATCAGGGTGTCCACGATTTCACCTTTCAGATTGGCGATGTAAATGTCAAAATCGGAGTAAATGGGCCAGACGTATTTGCCGTCGCTGCGCTTTTCGGGGTCGGGCGGGCATTCGTCACCGCCTGAGCGTGTGGAAGCGTAAAGAATAGTGGTGTCGCCCGGCATGAAAAATGAACAGGTTGTCCTGCCAAGTCCCTCGCTCAACAGTTTGGGCATGCGTTGCTTCATGTCTCCGTCTTTGAAGGGGAAGTAATAAATCTGGTCGCACGTGCTGCCCCATTCAGGAACCTTGGCCTGGAATACGATCATGGAATTATCAAAGCTGAAATAGGCTTCGGCGTTGTCGCCTGCATCTGTCATTTGACGGATGTTGGTCAGGTGTTTCTCCTGGGGGTAATGCACGGTGGTGTCTGGCTGTCCCGCCTTTTCAGCATGTTTATTGTCTTGGAGGGGATTCGCGGTGTTGTCGCAGGACACCACCAGGAAAATGAAAGCAATAAATGCGGTCCATGTTAAAAACGTATTCTTCATCGGTTTCGGTTTAAATGTCAATTGAAAAAATTCCAGGCCAGCAAAAGTATCAATATATTGTGAATAAATGCTGAAAATATTCGTCCGGTCCTGCAGTTAGGCGTTTCACTAGAAAAACCGTTCCGGGCATTTCGTTTCCCGGAACGGTTTTTGCCAGCATGAGAGCTCAGCTTTTATTTTACCAGGCTGTCCTTCATGATTTTCTGTTCACCGGAATGCGGTCTCTGAGCTTTTGTTATCGTTGGGGTTTGCCCAACGGTACAGTTCCCGCTGGCGTCAATGGAGAAAATACCTCCCGATCCGTTACCGATGGTCAAGGTGCCGCCGATGTTCGAATTGAAAGCACCGTGGTAAAAAGTGCCGTTGTCGCCGATATCAACATTGCCCGCCACGTTGAAGTATGAATTGGTTATCGTGTTGGTGGTCTGGAGGATGCCGTTGGTCAGGCTCAGGTTTTTCCTGACGTCCCAGCCATGACTTCCATCGCTGCGCTGGAGGTAGTAAGTGCCCCCGCCCGAGAACACGAGGTTGTAAGCAATGGCGTTGTAGGCCACATTTGAAGGGATGAAGTAGTGGGTTCCCGCGCCGGTCATGGTGAAAGTGCCGCCGGTTACCACGGGCCAGGCAATGTCGTTGATGTAAACGCTTCCTCCCACATTGAAGTTGAAGGGGCCGTCCATCACGCCGTTGACTCCCTAAAGCGAGAAGTAAACAGTACCCGAGGCATTGATCGTACCACCGGAAAGGTGTATGTTTCCATTTGACCATGCAGAAGAAGTATTCCCGCGCCAATCGGTAAAGCCGAGCGTGCCGCCAGAAATATTAACACTACTGCCCAGATCGGAATGGAAATTACCCGTGATACTGCAACTTCCTGCGTTAATGCTGAAGGTGCCTGCCTTACCCTGTCCGGTGAACAGGCTGCCGTTGACGGTCATATTGCCGCCGATGCTGCAGGTCAACTGCCCGCCGTCCTGGATGTTCAGGTTATTGCAGGCAACGGTTTCGTTAACTACAGGAAGGTAGGTGCGGTTGGGAACAACCACGTCAATGGTTCCCGTAGGTACGTTATTGTCGTCCCAGTTGCCTGCCGTATTCCAGTCGTAGCTGGCAGCATTGCCCGTCCACAAACCCGGAATGCCGGGGCATGTTCCGCCATTGCCGTCAACCTTTACATCGTCGATGTTCCAGCCGCTGTAGAACCAGCTGTTGTCTGTAGCGCCAACCGAAAAACGGACCTTAAACGACGGGTTACCGTCGGCTTCGGCAGATACGTCAATGTCAACCAGTTGCCAGCCGGCGTCAGTGATGCTTGAATTGGGGTTGGTGTATTTTTGCACCCAGTTGCTCCCATCCCACACATCGATATACACATGGTCGTACAATGACTGTTCAACATTAAGCCATCGCACGAAAGTAAGATGCACATTGCTTTCCGCCGAGCAATTGATCACCGGTGAGGTAGCCGTGTAGGCCCTGTCGGCAATATTGGCCTCGTAATCGCCGGGGTTGCTTCCCAGTCCTGTCAGGTCGCTGCCAAGTACGTAACTACCGGAATAGGCTGAAGCGGGGTCGGAGTAGCCATGTTCACCTCCCAGGCCCTGCGGAATGTCGCGTTCAAATTCACCTGTCAGTATCCATCCGAGATCACTTTCAAAATTATCGAAGAATGTTAGGCCGTCAATCTGCCTTTCCCCGGCGGGTGCTTCTACAGTTGGTGTCTGCACACTGGAGTTGATGGTAGCCGTATTGCATTCGGCGTCAACATAGTAGCATCCGGTAGCGCTGGGCGAAAGGTCGTAAGTCAACCAGAAGTAATTGGTTCCGGGACTCAGAACCGCCTCTCCCGTTGCAGGATAAATACTGAAGTCAACATTGGGGCCGGGCACTTTTACGCCTACCTGGTTATCCGTCGAGAAGCTTGAACTTGTTCCGGTGTAGAACAAACGGGCATTGCGGATGTCATAGGCATCAACCGTGCCGCGCGTGTTGAAGTCAAAAGATGAAACGGAAAGGGGCGATCCGGTTCCCGAAGTAGTAATTTCCACCCTGATGATTTCCTGCATGGAAGCACCCGCATTCACCAGGGTCGTCGGGCCCTGGACGGTTGTCAGTCCTGTGAGGGTCATTTGCGTTGAGTTGCTGACGCTCACATCGTCAACGGCCATGTCGCTGCTCCACCAGTCGGTAATCCCCCTGAACCTGATTTGCTGGGTGCTTCCCGAAACGTAGTCCGTCAGGTCAACAACGGCTTTTTTCCAGTCGGTGCCGCTGACACTTTGTTGTCCTTCCCTGTGCCAGACGGCCATGTGCCAGACACCGTCGTCATAAACATCAACGAAAAGGTCACCCATCCCCGCGCCGTACATGTGATACCAGAACTCCAACTTGGGATAACTCAGGCTGCTCATGTCGAACAAAGGGGTGTAAAGGTCGGCCCTTTTCTGGGGAAAGTTGGGATCAGAAGCTTCGGTGTAAAGGTACTTGCCTGAGGCGTTCCCTGTGGTGTGGTCCACGTCGGGGCCTGTGTTGACCGAGGGTGTGGATCCCGAATTAACCGACCAGTTGAAATCATCATCCGTGCCGTCGCTCCAGTCGTTGCCCGTACCGATCCCCGTGAATGTCTCAAAGTCTTCGGACCAGGGGAAGCTGGTGATCATGGTTTGCGTTGCGGTGGAGAAAGACCTTACAGTGCAGGAAGTTGCGGCTCCCGCGTTGTTGCGGGGCACGACCTTGTAGTAGTATGTTGTACCGGATGAAAGTACCAGGCTGTAAGAGGTACCGGACAGGTTTGTACCGTTTTCAATATTTGTGGGCGGATTATCGGTACCGAAATAAAAATCATAGCTTGTGGCATCCTCCACGGCTTCCCACTCGATGATGGTTGTCAACGGCATACCCGTTGCGCCGTCGGTGGCAGGGGAGATGTAATTGCATACGCAGGAGGGGGCGTTCTGGTACTCGTCGATACCGCTGATGATGATGGAAAAATACTGGCTGCCTCCCGACAAGGTTCCGTCATGGTCAACGGTGATGGTGTAATTACCGGCAGCCGGGCTTGCAATATAAACCTGCTCCACGTTGTCCACGTTGTTTTCCCCGGTTTGGGTAGGTGCAGCGTTGGGATTGCCTTTATCCAGGCTCCAGGGGTAATAAGTGGTGCTGCCGTCCGAAAGGCGGAGGTCGAGGTCGTTGACAAGCATCGGGTCATCGGGGTCAAGCTGAGCGCTGACGGGTGTACCGGCAGGGTCGGTCCAGCAAATGGTCACTTTCAGAGGGCCTTTGCCCGGACAGTAAACCGAGCGCGTGTAGGTGCCGCCGTTGCTCAGTTGTATTTCATCGATCACATTCTGCTGTCCGCCAACGGCATCTTCGGAAATGAGTTTTGCAGCCCGCTCGGTATTCAGCAGTCCCCAACCGAATTTATAATCGGGGCCTGGAAAGTCGCCGGCCTCATCGGCAGTGTGCAACATCAGTGCTTTTAAGGTGGAGGAACGCATGGTTGCCGATGAATGGGTATTACCGTAGTGCTGTTGAAGCAGTACTGCAGCGCCGGTAATCAATGCCGTTGAAAAGGATGTTCCGTTGCCGGTAGCGTAATCTGTATTATTACCGTTGTTGGCAGCATAAACATTGTCGCTCTTGGTAACAATGTCAGGTTTGATCCTGCCGTCGTCAGCCGGTCCCCAGCTGGAGTAAGAAGCCAACACAACCGTACCCGGTCCCTGGTAATTCAATACCTGTTTTACGCCACCGACTGTCAAAATATTTTTAGCCACACCTTGCTGGTAGATGCAATCAAAACCGCTTCCCCCGCCATCAGGTTCCTGGGGGCCGGAGCCATTGTAATCGCCCCTGTCGTTACCGGCGGCTTTCACAATGAGGTAATTTGGGGCATCGTATGCAACCTGGTCCCAGGCCTGCGCGTTGGCATCGTAAAAACCGAACAGATAATCTTCAAAAGGATCGATGGTTGGATCACCCCACCATTCCCATGTACTGGTGGTGCTGTTCCACTGCCATCCCCGGTTGTAGCCGTAAGAATGGTTGGAGACTTCCAGTCCCGCCGCCGCAGCCGTCGCCATTTCCGATTCGTCGTTGTTCCAGTCCCAGGCATCGATGTCTGCCTGGTAGGCCTGGCCTTTTGCATCGGGGTCAATGCCTTCGGCCATGATGATGGAAGCAATACGGGTGGAATGGTAGTGCTCGGCAGCCCCGTCTTTTACGGTAACCCTTCCGGTCAGTTCCTGGTGGGTGGTTCGCGGGCTACCCGCATCCCATTGCCCGGGTGTTTCGTTGAGTCCGGTAAGGCTCAGGTTGAGGCAGCCGCCGCCGGGCCAGACTTTATCTGTCCTACCTGTGTTTGCCCCGCCCAGACTGAAGGTTTTGTAGTATTGGGGAATGCCGTTCAGGATTTCCTGAAGCTCGAAATAGGCCGAATCGGTCTGGTAGGTCACAGGGATGTTGTGAGCCTTCGCATAAGCGACGGCTTCGGCTTTTTTGATTTCGTATTCGGCCTTTTTCTGTTGCGCAAATTTCAGTAATGCGCTTTTGTTGGTGATTTCCTGCGCCAGGACAATGTTGAAAGTTCCTGATATCAGAAATAAAAATAAGATGGTGAATAAAAAAAGTTTTTCGCGCTTGTTGTTTGTTTTTGGTTGAATAAAGTTTTTCATAATCAAAGTTTTTAAAAGTTGATACAGATTGGTTCTTTAAACAGTCAGACACAAAGTGTCTTCTCAACCATAACATATAGGTGATTTTTCCCGTCAGGAGACTATGACAGGTTGGAAAGTTTTTAGTTAGCCAGGGCAGGGGTCAATAAACTGAAGGGCCTTTGGTTTTGGGTTCTCCTGAAAAAAAAGATAATAAAAAGGCGGGGAATTAATACCTTTCCGGTCATCTTCGCGTAAGATTAATTTATAATGTACATTCAATTGGTGGGGACTCCATCTTTTATGGCTAAGCATAGGACGGATAGTACGCGTATTGTTTTTTCCGGGTACACTGTAGAACAAAGAATGTACTTGAGAAAACAGGATAGTTTTCCTCTCAACCGCAATATTGCGGTGCGCTGAACTCAGTGTTTCCCACCCTATATCAGACATGCGCATTCCCTCAACTGCGGCACGACCATTAGAAAAGGCAGAGAAACAAAAAAGTAAAGCGAGCAAAGTTTTTAGTGGTCGGCTAAACATCTTAACTCTTAGAGATGTAAGAGTACAAATGTAGAAAAAAACATATTAAAGATACAATTATTTGCTAATTTTTAACATT
>JAJRWG010000050.1 GCA_024276895.1 Bacteroidota bacterium | reverse complement strand
GGCCTGCAAATTCCAGTTGTTGTCAAGGCTCGGCGGATTGATGGTGGACAGGGGAGTCCAGGTCAACCCTCCGTCGTTGGAGATCAGGTCGCCCAGCCCCGTGACGGCAGGGCCGCTGTCCACCCCTGCCGGGAAGCTGTTAGCGGGATGGCTGACGATCCAGTAGCCCACCCACAAATCTTTGTTGGTGTTGACGGGATAAGGTGCCGAAAGGGTGTATTCCGTCCAGCCGCCGATGAACGGGTCGGGTACGATTTCCCAGAATTTCAACACGGGCGGTTCGTCACCTTCCCAGATGGTGACGTAGTACTTCACCGGGTCGCCCATTTGCGGGAAAAACCGGATCTTGCTCACGCCGAAGCCCGCGTAATCCTGCAGCAATTCTTTCGGGAAGCGGATGGCCACGTCGAAGTCGCCGCCATCGGCATAGCCGATGGCATCGACATTGGTGCCGTTGTCGTAATGCCACCACTCGCCTTTGGGGGTCAGCAGCTGTGTTTTAAAACTCGTTTCTTCGCCGTAAGTAACGCCCGTGGCACCGGTAATGTAGGCACGGATGTAATAAACGGTGTTTTGCTGAAGGCCCGTGATTTTCAGGCTGAATTCGCCTGTTCCGGCGGGTTTGCCGGCACCGGCACTGTTGTCGGACAAGGTGGGCTGACTGTTTTTCGACCAGCAAAAGCCGTGGTCTTCAATCCCCGTTCCCAGGTCAACGATGCTTCCACCGGCTGTTGCCGTGGTGGCTTTCACATCGGTGACAGTGCCGGTGGTTACCATGGCTATCCTCTTGATATCAACCTTTTTACAAGCGTTCAGGGCAGCAATTACCGTAAATGCCAGGACCGTTGCCGAAAGCAGTAATTTTAGCTTCAAAGGTTTCATTTTACATGGTTTTTACGGTTTTCCTTTGTTGTTATTCAAGCCTAATCCAGGATGTCCGCCCGCAGGTTCATGATTTTTTGGGTGTGGTCGGTGTCGTAGTCGAACAGCAAGTCACCGTTGGACTTAAACATTTTCACGTAGTTCAGGTCGAACCAAACCACGAACCTGCCAACCTGAACACCGTCGAGCACGCTTACCGTCGCGTTGCCGTCCTCAAAAAGCTCAATTTTCAGTTTGGCATCGTTGCTGATCCTGAGTTCCCTGATGACAACCGCTTTGCCGCTGTTGGTTTCGATGCTCACCACCCCGTCTTCGTTAACCAGGAAACTGAACTTGCCGAGGTCGTCGTAAATGTCCGGGTACTTTTGGCGGAAATCGGGGTTGTACGCGTCCAGTGCCCTGCGCACATCTTCGCCCTGCATTTTAAATCCGTTCAGCCTGACGTGGTTGATGACGGCAAACAAACCCGCGATGGTTCGTTCGTAGGCATTGTCGATAAGTTTGTCGTTTTCAATCTTCAGGCTTTTGGGCACATCCAAGGGCAGCCCGGCATCGGTTTTCATGCTGATCATTTCGAGGCCGAAACCCGTGGAATTTTTAAACGAGCCTGTCAGGCGAAGCAAACCGGGCGATGCCAAAGTCAGCCCGAAGTTGCTGCTGAACTCCCGCTCGCTCGAAAGGGCCGTGCCTTTGGGCACACCGCCGTTGGTGAATTTTACGTCGTAGGTAAAATAATTGTCCTGGGGATAGGTGTCGAGTCCGGCTTTTTCGAGCCAGAGCAGCTCGCCACCGGGGCTGAACTTCGCCAGAAACGCATCACTTTTGCCTGCTTTCGCGGCAATTGTTCCCGCTCCGAGTTCACCCTGGAACGAGCCCGCCACGTACAGGTTGTTGTTTTCGTCCATTGCAATGGAATAGGCTGTGGCAGTCCGGGTGCTGCTGATCCTGCGTGCCCACTGCACGTTTTTCCCGTTGTCGAATTTCACCACAAAAGCGTTGCGGCTGCCGTTGTCTTCGGGTGCTTTAAGCTCGTAATCACCAAGTTTCAATGTTCCCGTGAAATATCCCGCCAGACAGGCATTGCCTTGCCGGTCGAACAAAATGTCGTTCAGTCTGTCGCCACGCCGGCCACCGGCTTCCCTCACAAGGTTCCAGTACATCCGGCTTTTGTTTTCGTAGTATTCGCTGTTGTTCAGCGCGATGACTTTGGGTTCTTTTTTCCGGTACTGCACCATGCTTAAGCCAGGCGGGGCATTTTCGTAGGTGGGATCGGCCACAAGGTATTCCTCGCCGTTGAAAACAATGTGATCGCCTTTGGCTTTGGTTTTCAGCTTAACGGCTGTTGAAATGTGTCCGGGATACTCCAGCGCAATGACTTTGTCGTTGAGCAGCTTTTTCACCAGGTAAGCGAAAAAGATGGCACGGTCCTCGCAGTCGGAAGCCGGGTAGAAAAGGGTTTCCTCGGCAAACAGGAATTTTTCCCTGTTGAATTGTTTTGCATCTACCTGGTAATCGAAAGCCGTCTGCACAAAATACAGTAAAAAGCCCACCGCCTGCAACTCCGTCATTTCAGAAACAATTCCCGACAATTCGCCCAGCACCGATTCTTTGGTGGCCGGCGACACGGCGGCATTAAAATACACATCCAGGTTCACCTGCGGATAATCGCGGTAAAAGTCGATGATGTTTTTGTTGTAGGCAAGGGTAAAGTTGTACGTTTTTCTGCGGTACTCGATTTCAAAATCTTTTTTTTGCAGATTTTCGGCAAAACTGAACGGACGGTAAACGTTGAAATCGAAAATTCCACTGGCATCGGGATGGTCTTTGTCGTAAGTGCTGATGTTTTTGGAACCCAGCTTTTTCATCACGTAGAACGTCAGTCCGTCCACCCGCAGAAAGCGTTTCGAATAAATGATGTTTTCCGACGGCAGCAGCACGCTGACCCTGTTTCCGTAGTAGCCGATCCGTGCCCTGTAACCCGAGTGGGT
>JAJRWG010000049.1 GCA_024276895.1 Bacteroidota bacterium | reverse complement strand
TCCGCAGCATCAGCCTCATCAGCGTTCCATAAAAAACAGCCTGCAAAATACGCAATCCCTCACGCATTTACAAGCCGTTCAGCTAAAAGCTTTCTTACTTTACAATCTTGGTATCTTTCGCAATATCCGGGCTTTTCACCGTGGAGCCGCAGCAACCCCCTGGCGTTTGGCTGCCTTCTTTTTGCATTATCATCTTTTCATGAGGTTGAAGCATTTGTTTTGGCGGACTAAGGTAGGGGATGCCCAGCGACAAGCCCCTGAGGATGAACAAAACTCCCAGGAAAACAATGAAAGCCGCCAGCACCCCCCTGAAACGTTTCCTGAATCCGCTGCCAATCAGGTGGCCAAGCAACGGGATGGCCAGCATCACCGGAATGGTTCCCAGTCCGAAAATAAACATGTAAATAATTCCGCCGACCAGGCTGTTGGTATTGATGGCACCGGCGATGGCCACATAAACCAGTCCGCAAGGCAACAGACCGTTTAATAATCCGATAAGGAATAAGGAACGGATGGAACCCGCCGCGAAAAGGCTGCGAAATTTACCGGTCAGCTTGCCGGCATAGCCGGTTAAAAGTTGTTCAAGACGGTCTTTGCCACGGAAAAGTACCGGAAACAAAACCGAAAGTATCATCACCACACCAATAATGATGGATGCCCACTGCTGCAAGCCTGCCATTTCGATGCCTTTTCCCAGCAGACCAAAGACAGCCCCGATCAAGCCGTAAGTCAGGGTGCGCCCAAGGTTGTATGTCAGCCCGCCCAGCGTGCGGTACCACCAGCTTTGCTGACCCAGTGGCAGGGCGATGGCAATGGGGCCGCACATGCCGATGCAATGCAGGCTGCCCAACAGTCCGGTCAAAAGCGCCAACGAATAAAGTTCAGCCATGGGATATTGTTGTTTTTGTGCTATTCAAACACGAAGGGCAATTCAACGTAGTAACCCTTTTCATTCTCAAACCAGTGCACTTTGACAAGGTAACGGCCCTTGCGGAATTTACCGGCATTGAAGTGCATTTTGGATGCAGTATCGGGTCCGATGGTATAATGTTGGTCCAGCAGGTTATCGTTGTGGCGATAAAAAACCACCGTACCCGAGTCGGGCCTGATAGGTGGGCAGTAAAGCACCACCTGGTCGTTCTCACGGCTGACGCGAAAATCATCTTTCAGATGAAAACTGTTGTACCTTTCATCAATCCTGGTTTGAAATTTCAGTCCTTTGGGGTAGTAATTCTTTTCCACAAGCATGATGCTGTTTCGCACACTCAAAAACACAAAAACAAGGATAAATCCCATAAAAAGGATAATCCACAGGGCAAGTTTCGTACCCCAGTTCCATTTTATTTTCATTGCCGTGTTTTTTTCAAAATTAGTGTTTGTTTAGGGATTTCGGACCCACAAAAGTGCTTTTGTATTCTTCGATACGTTTGTCATTGGAGTACACACCAATAACGATGGGTGTTTTCGAAGCATGCAGATCGTTTCTGCCGATGATCACCAGAAACCGACCCCTTCCGAGTTTTCCTTTTTCGATCACGCCCGGGTCGCTGATGTATTTGATGTTTCCGATGGGCGAAAGCAGCTTCAACTCAATCTGTACCGGCTTTCTGATCTTATTGACAACCTGAAGGGTGTAAATATTGCTGATACTGTCGGTACCATATTCCTGAAACAATGTTCCCCTTTCCCGCAGGATGGTAGTTTCCGAGTCGCCGCGCATGATAAAAAGCGCAGCCACAAAAAAGATAAGGGCTGTCAGTACTGCTGAGTAGGCGATGGAACGGGCATTGAAGACAGAGTGGTGCCCGGTTTCGATGCCTTCTTCCGAGTCGTAACGGATAAGCCCTTTCGGTTTTCCGGTACGCTCCATCACCGCATCACAGGCATCCATGCAGGCGGTGCAGTTGATGCACTCCATTTGCGTGCCGTTTCGAATGTCGATGCCGGTAGGGCAAACCACCACGCAGGCGTTACAGGCCACACAATCGCCCAGTTCAGCATCCCTTGCCTTGTTAAGTGGTCCGCGGGGTTCGCCTCTTTTGTAGTCGTAACCAACAATGATGGACCTTTTATCGATGAGCACACCCTGCAACCGTCCGTAAGGACAGGCAATCGTACACACCTGCTCACGGAAAAACGCAAAAACAAAGTAGAACAGGCCCGAAAAAATCAAGAGTCCGGTAAATCCCCCCGGATGAACGGCAGGGCCTTCCCTGAAGTACATCAACAGCTGGTCCATGCCGACAATATAGGCCAGAAAAGTGGATGCCGTGGCGAAGGCAGTCAGGTAAAAGACAATGTGTTTTAGGGACTTTCGCCAGACCTTATTGAAAGTCCACGGTGCTTTGTCCAGCTTGCGCTGGGCAGCTGCATCACCTTCTATAGCCCATTCAATCTTACGGAAAACGAATTCCATGAAGATGGTTTGCGGACAGACCCATCCGCAGAACAATCGTCCGAAAATGACGGTGAACAAAGCAATAAAAACCAATGAAGTGATAAACACAAGCAGGATCAGGTGAATATCCTGTGGCCAGAAGACCACCCCGAAAATAATGAACTTCCTTTCGAGTACATTGAAAAGCATGATGGGATCGCCCTGGTACCTGATAAAAGGAACCCCAAACAAAAAGGCCAGAAGCAGTATGGCCACAAGCTGCCGTTTGTTGTAATATTTCCCCCTGACTTTTTTGGCATAAATCCATACCCGTTTTCCACTGCTGTCAACGGTTGACAGTTTATCACGGTATGAACCTCCGGGTGTTTCCTTTTTTTGAGCCATGTTTGGTTTGTAGTTTGTTTGGGCTTTGGCTAACAAACCGATTCTGATCAGTTGTCCTGCATTCGGTTTTTAATCAAAAGTGCGGAAAGCCGGATGTCAAAGGTCCGGCTTCCCATAAAGTTAAGTATTTAAAGTTCAGATCACTAATATTCTATACCCTGTGGGGCTTTTGGATTGGTAGGTGTTGTACCAACCAATTTAAACAGGATGTAACTCACCACTTCCAGGCGTTTTTGGTCCGATAGCTGATCTTTGTAAGGGATCATCCCTTTTTCAATTACGCCATTGGTCGCAACCTTGTATAGGTCCTGTACGGTGTTACCGTGTATCCAGTAATTGTCCGTCATGTTTGGCCCAACCAGGCCACCACCGTCAGCGAGATGGCAGACGGCACAGATTTTCTCGAAGGTTTCCTTTACGCTGGCCAGAGATGCTTCATCTTCAAGCAGCCTGACCTGGAATGCTGCCGCTTCAGTCGTTCCCCCGGCAGAGGTAGATTGTTGTTCATAACCGGCCATTTCTTTTTTGAATTCACTCTCCTGGATCAGATCGTCAGAGTGTAAAACAAACAGGCGGATCAGGTAAACCACTGCAAAAATGATGGTAAGATAAAAGAGCCATTTCCACCACGGTGGCAGGTCGTTGTCCAGTTCCCTGATGCCGTCATAATTGTGATCCTTGATCAGGCGCTCGTTGGTCAGGGTGTCAAATTCGTAGTCTTCGTTGTGAAGGTCTTTATTTTCTGTTGCCATTGTTTTCTTTTTTTGTGTTTCAAATTTCAATGTCATGTTCATCACGAAGCCCGTCATCCTCGTCAAAGGGCAGATTGCTCATTTCTTCAATATAGGATTCGGGTGTGGTTAACACCAGGTATCCTACCGTCAGGAAAAAAACAAAAAAGATAATGAGTGAGATGATGGGGTATATTTCCACCCCGTTGATTTGCTCCAGCGCCTGGATGACAATCTTCATGACTTCATAAGTTTAATAAGGGTTCTTCAGTTTTATTTATCCTTGTACACGTCTGTTCCCAGTCGCTGAAGGTAAGCAATCACCGCGATGATTTCCGTGTCGTCTTCAACCTGAATGTTGGCATCGCGCAAGCCCTGCCCGATTTTGGCAGCCTGCTTTTTAAGTTCGGCAACGGCCTGGTCGGCAAAACCTTCGTCGTACGGAACACCAAGAGTCCGCATGACATTGATCTTTGATGCCGTGTTGGAGATGTCCAGCTTGTTCTCAGCCAACCAGGGGTAAGGCGGCATAACGGACTCCTCATTCAACTGTTGCGGGTCAACCAGGTGTTCGTAGTGCCAGCTGTCGGGCTTGTAATTGGGCAGGCTTTTCACACCTTCCCTGGCAAGATCTGGCCCCGTTCGTTTCGACCCGAACTGGAAGGGGAAATTGTAAACCGTTTCGCCCGCTTTGGTGTAATCGCCGTAGCGCACCACCTCGGAACGGAAGGGTCGGATCATCTGCGAATGGCAGAGGTAGCAGCCTTCGCGGATGTAAATATCGCGGCCTTCCAGTTCAAGTGGCGTGTAAGGTTGTACAGCCGAAATTGTGGGTACGTTTGATTTGACCAGGTACATGGGGACGATCTCGACAATACCGCCAATCAGAATTACCACCAACGCAGCAACAGTAAGCTGAAGCGGTCTTCCCTCCAGTTTCCTGTGCCATCCTTCACCGGCTTTCGGTGCCGGTTTGGCAGGAGCTTCGCCTTCTTCGTAGCGGATAAACTTGCCGGAAGTAACGGTTTTCCAGACGTTAACCACAAACAACAAGGCACCGATAAAATAAAGTGAACCACCAAATGCACGCAACGAATACATGGGCATGATCTGGGTCACAGTTTCCAGGAAGTTGGGATACGCCAGATATCCTTCGGCGGTAAATTCCTTCCACATCAATGCCTGGGTAAAGCCTGCAAAGTACAGCGGTATGGAGAAAAACAGCATGCCCAGTGTGGCAATCCAGAAATGGGCATTGGCCAGTTTTGTGGACCAGAGTTTGGTACCGAACAACCGCGGTGCCATCCAATAGATCATTCCGAAATTCATCATGCTGTTCCAGCCCAGTGTGCCGATGTGCACGTGAGCAATGGTCCAGTCTGTGAAGTGGCTCAATGCATTTACCGATTTCAGTGACAGCATCGGCCCTTCAAAGGTTGACATGCCATAGGCGGTAACGCCCACCACAAACATTTTCAGAACAGGATCTTCGCGCACCTTGTCCCAGGCACCGCGAAGGGTCAGCAGGCCGTTGATCATCCCACCCCAGGACGGAGCGATGAGCATGACCGAGAATACCACACCCAGGGCCTGTGCCCAGTCGGGAAGCGCCGAGTAAAGCAAATGGTGCGGGCCGGCCCAGATGTAAAGAAAGATTAATGCCCAAAAGTGAATAATTGAAAGCTTATACGAGTATACCGGGCGGTTGGCAGCTTTCGGAATAAAATAATACATCATCCCTAAGACAGGCGTGGTGAGGAAAAATGCCACGGCGTTGTGTCCGTACCACCACTGTACCAAAGCATCCTGGATGCCTGAGTAAATGGGATAACTGTGCAAAAAGGAAGTGGGAATCTGAATGTTGTTGACAATGTACAACACCGCAATGGTAACCCAGGTTGCAAGATAAAACCAAATTGCAACGTAAATGTGTTTGACCCTGCGGTAAACCAGTGTCATGATCATGTTCAGGCCGAAAACAACCCAAACCAGCACCACCAGAACATCGATGGGCCAAATCAACTCAGCATATTCTTTTCCTTGTGTAAGTCCCAGAGGGTAAGACACGGCAGCCAAAACAATGATGAGTTGCCATCCCCAGAAATGAATGTTTCCCAAAGCCTTGCTGTACATGGGTGTTTTTAACAGCCTGGGCATGGAATAATAAATGGCAGCAAAAAAGCCATTGCCCACAAAAGCAAAAATGGCTGCATTGGTGTGCAGCGGCCTCAGGCGGCCAAATACAAGCCAGGGAATTTCTGCACTCATTGTTGGGAAAATGAGTTCAAATGCCACTGTTAACCCCACCAACATGGCCACTACGCCCCAAAGAACGGTTACGAGCATGAACATGCGGGTAAGCTTGTTGTCGTAGGTAAATTTCTGTAACTCCATAAGCTTTGTTGTTGGTTTTTAGAATTATTGATTGATTTTGCCTTCTGTCTTCCCGTCACCTCCGGACTTTTCTTCTACTTCCTCTTTGTTGTTCTCCTCAGTCTGCTCTTTTTTTTCGGGGATCTGGTCATCAAACAAAACCCTGACAGCCGGCGAATACAAATCATCGTATTGCCCGCTTTTTACGGACCAGATAAAACCAATGAGAAAGCCACCTGCTACCAGAATACCAATAACAATAAGAAAAATCAGGATGGCCATTGTGGTGTCCGGGTCTTTGTTTGAATGGCCTCAAAGATAGAAATTTTCTTAAAACAAGCTCAGGCATTCTTATTTTTAGATCATTTTAAATAAGTACGTAATCTGTTGATATTACACTTGTTAAGAAAGGTGTTTCCGAAACAAATAGCCGACTGATAATGTGGCAAAGGCCACGATGCTTACCGAACTTGCAGGCATAAGAACGGCTGCAACAATTGGAGACAGGATGCCCTGAACTGCAAAAGACAATCCGATCAGGTTGTACAAAAACGAAATGGCAAAACTGGATTTCACCACCCCCATACTCCTGTGGGTGAACCGGATGAATTCGGGCAGCCTGGCAAATTCCGACGACTCAATGATGCCGTCGCAGGCAGGCGAAAAGCTGTAAATATCGTCGGCGATGGTGAGTCCGACATCGCTTTCCATCAAAGCGCCGGCGTCGTTCAGTCCGTCGCCGATCATCAGCACCGTTTTACCTTCCCGCTTCAACTTTTTCACGAAATCCATTTTGTCCGACGGACTTTGGTTGAAGAACAGGTTTTTGTCGGAACCGAAAATTTTGGCCAGGTTCGGCTTTTCCGAGTCGTTGTCGCCCGACAGCAGGTAGAGGCTGTAGTTTTCTTTCAGTTTTTCCACCACTTGCTGAAGGCCTTTGCGGTAAATATTCTCAATCTTGAAGTACCCCGCTACCCGGTTTTCAATGAAAACGTAAACATTGGTCGAGCCGGGCTGGTCGTCTTGTTTGCCCATGATGAATTTACGCGAGCCCATGTTCACCCGTTTGCCGTTGATCAGGGCCGAAATGCCCATGGCGGGAATTTCCTGAAATTCTTCGGTTTCCAACAGACTTGTTTCCGCTATCGAGGCTTTGATGGCCGTACTCAGGGGATGGCTTGAATTGGCCGCCAGGGTCTTGATCATCCGCAGTTGTTCGGTCGTGAGTTCATCGCCCACGAAACGGGCTTTCATTTTGCTGCTGTGGGTGATGGTGCCCGTCTTGTCGAAAACAACCGCGTTGGTTTTTTGCAGGTTCTAGATGACCTCGCTGTTCTTGATGTAAAATCCGCTTCGCCCGAAGGCACGCATGGTGCTGCCAAAGGTGAAGGGTACGGTGAGTGCCAGGGCGCAGGGACAGGCGATGATGAGTACCGAAGTGAAGGCAAACAGTGCCAGCGAAGGATCGTTTGCCAGCCAGTAGGCGCCGGCAAGGAATGCAATAAGCAGGATGGCGGCGGTAAAATACTCCGAAACTTTGTTTACCAGCTTGTTCAGCCCCTTATCCTCCCGGCGGCTGTGGCTGTCCTGGTTCCAGAGCTGGGTCAGATAGCTCTGCTCCACTTCTTTCTGCACCTCCATTTCCACGGCACTGCCTACCTGCCGGCCGCCTGCAAAAATCAGTTCGCCCTCCACTTTGCGGACGGGAAGCGATTCGCCGGTAACGAAGGAGTAGTCGATATTCGCTTCTCCACGCACAAGTTTTGCATCGGCAGGCACCAGCTCCTGGTTCCGGATGAGCATACGGTCGCCTTTTTTGAGTCTCGACAGCGGGATGGTTTCCTCACGGCCCGACACAATGGTGGTTACCGCGACAGGGAAGTACGACTTGTAGTCGCGCTCGAACGAAAGCACCTGGTAGGTTTTGCCCTGGTACCATTTGCCGATCAACAGAAAAAAGACAAGCCCCACCAGCGAATCCATATAACCCGTCCCGTGTCCGGCAAGGATCTCGTAAGTGCTTTGCACGAATAGGGTAAAAATGCCAAGGGTGATGGGAACGTCGATGTTGACGATCTTGTGTTTCAGTCCCTTGATGGCCGAGAGGTAGTAGTCGCTCGCGCTGTAAAACACCACCGGCAGTGTGAGTACGAAACTCAGCCAGCCGAACACCCTGGTGAACATTTCGCCCAGATGCTCTCCTCCGGGAAGGTATTCCGGAAAGTTGTAAAGCATCACATTCATAAAACTGAATCCGGCGATACCGGTTTTAATCAGCAGGTCCCGGTCGGGGTTGCGGACTTCTTTTTTGTCCAGTTGTTCAAGGGTGATCTCCGGCAGGTAGTGGATGGAGGCCAGCAGTTCGACAATCTGTCTGAGCGAAACCTGTTCTTCTTTAAAGGTGATGGAAACTTTTTTTTCGGGAAAGTTAACATCGGAATGGACAATGCCCGGGTTCAGCGTGTTCAGGTGTTCCAGCAGCCAGATGCAGGATGCGCAATGAATGCCGGGGATGAAAAGGGTGATTTTCCCCGTTCCTCCGTCCGAAAAGTCCAGGAGCTTTGCGCGAATCTCTTCAAGATCAAGGAAGGCGTATTTTTCACCAAAATCGGTTTGTTCCACCCGGATGCCTGCCATGGGCTGGATTTCGTAGTACTGCTTCATCCCCCTGGCATTGAGGATCTGGTAAACAGTCTTGCAACCGTGGCAGCAAAAGGGTTTGTCCTCCCACATCACCGGATGCTTACCGCAATCTTCCCCGCAATGGATGCATTTTAGTCCCATCTTAATTTTGAATGCCTGAATGCGTGGATGCGAGAATGGATGCTTGCATGGCAGTGGCTTTATGCAGGCTGGTTGTGAAGCGGGCCAACCTGCTTTTAGTTGTAAGACTTCGCTTTACTTGTGCTGAACAATCTCGTACTCGGGAAAAGTGATGGCCCACATTCCCCGCAACTCACCGAGCTTGAAATCAACGGCTTTGTCGTTTGGATACAGCCCGGCAATGATTTCCGCAGTTTTCGGTGGGATGTCCTTGCCCGGCACGCCATGGCAGTTCAGGCAAACGGGTTTGATGCCGATGGGCTTGTAGTAAACCGGCTGACCTTCTTTGTTGACAACAATCCTGGCATACAGTTTTCTCCCGTCAAGCCAGGCCATGATGTAATCCTTGAAAATACGGCTTTCGATTTCGTCGGTGCCGTTGGCAGGATTTCTGTTCTTTTTAGCCAGTCTCCTGATCTCCACCTTGTAGGCCTGCGAAACTGAATCGGTGATGGGAAGGGCTTTGGTGTTGCAAAAGCGGATGGCGTACTCCACACCTCCTGTCTCGATGGCATTTTTGAGTGCCTTCTGAAAGGCAAACTGGGCGTGGGTACTGATGCTGTTGCCGCGTTTGATCAAAAGTTTTGTCAGGCTGTCAGTAAAAGGAACAGCAATGACGTCTGCAGATTTGTCTTCTTTGTTCCCCTGTTTGTTGCCCGCATTTGTGCAAGCACCGAAAACCATCGCACCTGCAACTAAGCAAATCAAAAAAGTTACTTTCATTTTTTTGTATTTTCATTTGAACGGAAGCTGAAAAACAACAGGCTCTTAACGATTTTTCCGCCTGGTCACAGCTGCAAATTTACCCATTTTCCCAACGGTTGAAGACAAAAGTATAAAATGTTCAGCGCCGACGGATTTTGTTTTTACTTTTGTGGAAATTCCAACAGAAAAAATAAAACCATGTACTGAAAATTCAAAGACCATCTGATTAATGAAATCAAAGAAATCCGCAATGCCGGATTGTACAAGGAAGAACGCATCATCGTCAGCCCGCAGCAGGCTGAGATCGCGCTGGACAACGGACAAAAAGTGCTGAACTTTTGCGCCAACAATTACCTTGGACTGTCAAACCATCCCGAACTGATCAAAGCGGCCAAAGACGGGCTCGACAGCCACGGTTACGGCATGTCGTCGGTGCGCTTCATTTGCGGGACGACCGACCTGCACAAAACCCTGGAAAAGAAAATCGCCGAATTTTTCGGCACCGAAGACACCATCCTTTACGCGGCTGCTTTCGATGCCAACGGCGGGGTTTTCGAACCCCTGCTTACCGCCGAGGACGCCATCATCTCCGACAGCCTGAACCATGCCTCCATCATTGACGGGGTGCGCCTGTGCAAGGCCAAACGCTACCGCTACGCCAATGCCGACATGGCCGAACTGGAAGAGGTGCTGAAACAGGCGCAGGAACAGCGCTTCAGGATTATCGTTACCGACGGCGTTTTCTCCATGGACGGCAACGTGGCACCCGTGGATAAGATGGTCGAACTGGCAGAAAAATACGACGCCATGGTGATGGTTGACGAGTGCCACTCGGCCGGCGTTGTGGGCAACACGGGCCGGGGCGTTACGGAACATTTCAACATCACCGGGCAGGTGGACATCATCACGGGAACACTGGGCAAAGCCTTTGGCGGCGCTGTCGGCGGCTTCACCACCGGGCGCAAAGAGATCATCGAGATGCTTCGCCAGCGTTCGCGGCCTTACCTGTTTTCCAATTCACTGCCTCCTGCCGTAGTGAATGCAGGCATCCGCATGTTCGACATGATGAGCGAAACCAACGAACTGCAGGATAAGCAGCATGAAAACACTGCTTATTTTATGGAAAAAATGCTGGCCGCCGGTTTCGACATCAAACCAACGCAGTCGGCCATTTGCGCGGTAATGCTTTACGATGCCAAGCTGTCGCAGGACGTGGCAGCCCACCTGCTGGACGAAGGCATCTACGTCATCGGTTTTTATTATCCCGTGGTGCCTAAAGACGAAGCCCGCATCCGTGTGCAGCTTTCGGCAGGGCACGAGCGTGAGCACCTCGACAAAGCCATTGCCGCTTTCACTAAAGTGGGTAAGGAACTGGGAGTGATTGAGTGAGAATGGAGTTATGATTTACGGATTGCGGATTGCGGATTACGATTTACGGATTACGATTTACGATTTGCACTTGTAACCATCTAACAATCCAACAATCCAACCATCCAACCACCCCCTGACCGCATCAAATACCAACGACGATGAAAACATTCTTTAAAATTTTAGCCACACTGATCGTACTGCTACTGGCGCTGATGTTTATTCTTCCCATCATTTTTGAAGACAGGATTGAAGAGCTGGCAAGAGCGGAGATCAACAAGAATGTCAACGCGAAAGTTGATTTTGAGGACATTGACCTGTCCCTTTTAAGGAATTTCCCCAATTTCAGTCTGGGCATTGACGGTCTTTCGGTGGTGGGTAAGGGTGTTTTCGAAGACGACACCCTCGCGCTGGTGCAAAGCATCGCTGTCAGCCTCGACCTTTTCAGCGTGTTCAGGGGCGACACTTACGAAGTTTCCGGGATCACCATTGACAAACCCCGGATCAAGGTCCTGATCCTGGACAACGGCGCCGCCAATTACGACATCAGCCTCGCCGGTGAACCGGACACGGATGAACCCGAAAGTGAGGGAAGCACTGCGTTCAACCTGCGGCTGAAAAGGCTCGCCATCACCGGCGGAACATTGATTTACATTGACAAAGAATCGGGGATTGAAGTTTTCGCAAGCGGACTGGAAACCGGCCTGTCGGGCGATCTGTCGGCAGACCTCACGACTTTGCACCTTTCCACACGGATCGAAAAACTGACCGTTAACAGCGAGGGGGTCAATTATCTGACAAACAGCCGGCTACGATACAAAGCAGACATCAAAGCCGACTTGAAGAATGAAATCTACACCCTGGGCCAAAACGAGCTGGCACTGAATGAACTGCAACTTAAATTCGACGGCTCGGTTTCCTACATCCCCGAAGGCATGAACCTTGCGCTCACTTTCAGCGCACCGCAAAACAATTTCAAGAGCCTGCTTTCGCTTGTGCCCGCAGTTTACGCAAAGGATTTTGAAGGCATCGAGACCAAAGGCGATTTCTCCTTCAGCGGCAACGTCAAGGGCGTTTACACTGACGAGAAGCTTCCATCCTTCAACCTCAGCATGAATGTAAAGAACGGTTATTTCAAATACCCCGATCTGCCCAAAGCAGTTGACAACATTAGCATCGAGGCCACCGTAACCAACCCCGGAGGCACTGCCGACGCCACCCAGGTGAACATCACTGCATTTGAGCTGTCACTCGGCGGCAACCCCCTCAGTGCCAGAATGAAAATCAAAACGCCCGTTTCGGATCCCGACATCGACGGGAAGATCAAAGGCGAAGTCGATCTGGCAGGGGTGAAGGATTTTTATCCGCTGGATGCAGGTGACGAGCTTTCGGGCTTGTTTGTGTTCGACCTCACCCTGCTGGGGAAACTTTCGTACATCGAAAAGGAACAGTACGATAAATTCATCGCCCTGGGAAGCATGCTGGTCAAAGGGCTGACGTACAACAGCAGTGCTTTCAGCCAACCGGTCAGCATCACGGATGCACAGCTTAATTTCAGTCCGCAATACATTGACCTGGTTTCCTTCAAAATGAAGGCCGGCTCCAGCGACCTCAGCGCCAGGGGTAAAATTGAAAACTACCTGGCCTACATTTTCTCCGACGGCACTTTAAAAGTATCGCTCACAAGCTCGTCAAAGTATTTTAACGTGGACGAAATAATGGCCGGCACGGATGTAAATGAAGAAACGCCGGCTGCGGAAGAAACACAAAGCGATGCCGAAGCGGACGGCACGGACGAAGCCTGGCAGGTTCCCGAAAAGATCGATTTTACCATGCGGGCTGCTTTCGGAAAACTGATCTACGACAACCTGGAGATGAACAATGTAAGTGGCACCATCGTCCTTAGGGACGAAACCTTGCACCTGAAAAACCTGAAGTCTGAAATTATCGGCGGACAGATGACGGTCAACGGAACTTATTCGACCAACGCTGCTTCGCAGCCCAAAGTCAATTTCAACTTCGGCCTGAAAAATATCGACATCGCATCCTCCTACGACAACTTTGCGCTGGTGCGCACCTACATGCCGGTAGCGAAAAAAACACAGGGCAGGCTCTCGGCAGGCTTCACCTTCAACACCAGCCTTGACAACGAAATGATGCCGGTTTACGAAAGCCTCAACGGCAAAGGGCAACTCAG
>JAJRWG010000048.1 GCA_024276895.1 Bacteroidota bacterium | reverse complement strand
GAGGATCCACGAATACTCCGCCTCCATCATTTCAGCCCACATTTGGCTGAGGTCCAGTTTTCTGAAACTCAGCCACAACAAAAGTACACCGATTCCCAAAAAGAATAAATATTCGAGTATGGAAAAGATTCGCTTTTTGTTAATGCCGGAAAATTGGGGTTGACGTTACCAATGCAGATTGTGGAAAACCGTGCGGACGACAAAAACGGTATTTTCATACGCGATCCGGCCAAAGACTTAGGCGATTTTGTTGTTTTCATCGGGAAACAGAATGGCCGGTTTGAAAGTTTTTGCTTCTTCAAAATCCATGCTGGCATAGGAAACGATGATGACCAGGTCACCGACGGCTACTTTTCGTGCGGCAGCACCGTTGAGCGAAATCTGGCCCGAACCCCTTTCCCCTTTGATGATATAGGTAGAAAGACGCTCGCCGTTGGTGATGTTAAAAATGCTGACTTTCTCGTTTTCGATGAGGTTGGCGGCGTCCATCAGATCTTCGTCAATACTGATGCTGCCAATGTAGTTCAGGTCGGCTTGTGTTATGGTTGCCCGGTGAATTTTAGATTTTAATACCTCGATGTTCATGGTCCAAAAATTAGGTACTGCAAAGCAGGACTGCAAAACTATTAAATAAATCTGATATTGTCGATTAACCTCACTTTTCCCAGATGTGCGGCAACAAATCCCCTGATGCCTTTCGTGCTGTTCCAGGAGCTTGCCGGTTGTAGGTTTTCGCTGTCTGCGATTTCAAAGTACTCGAGTTCAAAGTAGCTGTTGGCTGCAAACAAGTCGCTGACAAGTTTCTTCAATTCCTCCACATTCATTGTTCCTGCTTTGCTTTTGGCCAGTTGAAGGGTCCTGAAAATGAAGGGAGCGGCAGCCCTTTCATCCGGCGTCAATCTCTCGTTTCTGGAACTCATGGCCAGCCCGTCGGCTTCGCGAACTGTGGAACAGGGAACAATCTCCACACCCAGGTTCTCCAGTTCAACCAGCTTACGGATGATGGCCAGTTGCTGAAAATCCTTCTCCCCGAAATAAGCCCGGTTCGGTTCAACAATATCCAAAAGTTTTCTGACCACGATGGCTACTCCGTTGAAGTGGCCCGGACGGTGCGCTCCTTCCATTACCCTTTCCAGCGGCCCGAAATCATAGCTGCGGGTTTCTTTTTCGGGATACATTTCCCTTGTGTCAGGGACAAAAAGCACATCGCAGCCCACGCCCTCCAGCAAGACTTTGTCTTTGTCCGGGTGACGGGGATATTTTTCCAGGTCTTCGGGGTTGTTGAACTGGATAGGGTTCACGAAAATGCTCACCGCCAACAGGTCGTTTTCTTTTTTTGCCCGGCGCATCAAGTCCAGGTGCCCCTGGTGCAGTGCGCCCATGGTCGGCACAAAACCAACGCTTCTTCCCTTAACCCTTTCGTTACCAAGATGCACACGGGTGCCCTGTATGGTTTTGAGAATGTGCATGGCTGAAAAATACGGTTGTCAGTGTAAAAACAAAAACGGACAAAATTGATAAACGGAACCTCTTATTTGATGATTTCAAGTAAATCATCCTCCAGGGAGTCGTACGGACTTTCCACGATCCGGCCGACCTCTTTCCCGTGCTTGTAAACAATGAATGTAGGCACAAGCTCGATATTGAGATCGGCAATATTGACCACCAGTGCGTTTTTGTTACGGTCAACGCCGATGGTTTCCAGGCGCGATTTGTTGAAGTCGGTCAGGTCAATAATTTTGTAAAAACGGGGTACCTGCAACTTGCTGTCGGAACACCAGGTGCCGAATACGATTTTTATACTGTAATTATTAATTTTACGCTTCAGCTTTTCGATGGTTTTTTCTTTGGGGGTATAGGTTTCGTACTGGCTGTTAAAATAAACGCCGAACTCGCCTTTCTTCAGGCCTTTTTCATCGCAATAACCCACAACGATATTTTTGTTTGTTTTAACGTCAAGCACAATGGTGTTTTTGGTTTGTGCCAAAAGTGCACCCATTGCCATGAAAAATACCGAGGTGAGTAAAAGCCGTGTTCTCATACTTATCATTATTTTTGTCAATTAGTAAGTACGGCAAGATTAGTACAATAATTCCTGAATCCGATCTTAATTATGGATAAAAACAATCTTGTCGGCTCTTCTGCCGAACCTCTTGCCGGGGATTACGAAATATTAAGCCGTGGTGAATTGCTGTTGCGGTTGCAGATGTTTATTGCAGACCTGCTTGAAAACAATTTTGAAAAACTCTGCAACATGATTTACCGCCACGACGTTCCGGAAGGCAAGTTCCGGGCTGCCCTGCAACAGGGAAGCACCCATGAGCAGGCGGCACTGATTGCCGGCCTGGTGCTGGAAAGGGAGTTGCAAAAAGCAGCAAGCCGCAGGGCTTACAAAAAGCAAAAGCAGCTGAACAAGTTAACCGGAGGGCTGAAGTAAAATGGACTGGGGCGCAATTGGTTTCGCATTCGGACTTACCCTTTTTGCCGGTTTGTCAACCGGTATCGGCAGTGCCATTGCCTTTTTTGCGAAAAAAACAAACATAGCCTTTCTTTCGGTAGCCCTGGGATTTTCGGCAGGGGTGATGATTTATGTTTAGTTTGTGGAAATTTTTGTCAAAGCACGTACAGTACTGAGCGGTGTGCTTGGTGAAGGGCCGGGCTACTGGGCCACGGCGGCATCATTTTTCGGGGGTATTCTTTTCATTGCCATCATCGACAAGATGATTCCTTCGGTTGAAAACCCGCATGAAATGCACAAAATTGAAGACATGGCTGAGCAGGAAGCCATGAAAGACAAAAAGCTGATGAGGATGGGACTGTTTACCGCCCTGGCCATTGCCATCCACAACTTCCCCGAGGGTTTGGCCACTTTTACGGCTGCCCTTTCCAACCCCGGACTGGGTATTGCCATCGCGGTAGCCATTGCCATCCACAACATTCCCGAAGGTATTGCTGTTTCGGTACCGGTTTATTACGCCACCGGAAGCCGGAAAAAAGCCTTCTGGCTGTCGTTTTTGTCGGGTCTGGCCGAGCCCGTGGGTGCCTTCATCGGATTTCTGGTGCTCATGCCGTTTCTTAGCCCGCTTGTTTTTGGTATTTTGTTTGCCGGGGTGGGGGGCATCATGGTTTTTATTTCGTTTGATGAATTGTTGCCGGCAGCTGAAGAGTACGGTGAGCACCACCTTTCGATTTACGGATTAATTGCAGGGATGGCCGTTATGGCGGTGAGCCTGTTGCTTTTTGTGTAAACGAAAAAAGGCCGTCCCCAGGGGAGACAGCCTTTTGAAACTGATTCGAATCGTTAGGAAATTTTGATTTCCCGGGTCAGTTTGGTTTCTTCCTCTTTCTTCGGCAGCTTGACCACCAGCAAACCATCCTTGTAATCAGCTTTGATTTTATCGAAAGCGATGGTCTTGGGCAGGGTAAATGTCCTGCTGAAGCTGTTGTAAACAAACTCCCTGCGGGTGAAGTTTTTGTCTTGCTCCTCTTTGCTTTCCTTCTTTTCTGAAGAAATCGTCAGCAACTGATTATCAAGGCTGATCTTGAAATCGTCTTTTTTCAAACCGGGGGCGGCAAGCTCCAAAACGTAGCTGTCGTTGTTGTCAATGATATTTACGGCAGGAACATCGCCTCTTGTTTCTTCGGTTTGGTTAAGAATGCTCTTTTCGATGTCGTCAAAAAAACTTGTGAGCAAAGGCATGTTGTGAAATCTGACTAAATTCATGGTTTTTCCTCCTCTTTATTTTTGGTTAATATTTACTTGAATTTCGTTTTGCACAGGTCAAGTTCTGTTCCAATGGGATAATTTGAACGGATTCATGCCGATATGGCGCAAGCTGTAAAAAATACCTGACAATATGGCGCAATAAGTTGGATAAAGGAATCTTTCGCATGGCTTGTTTTATTACCTTTGCATTTTGTAATCAGGGCAATTGGACAAGATAGTAAATAGTTTGCGGCCTCAGCGGATCGTCTGGCCGATTTTGATCGGGCTGGCAACAAGTGGCTATTTGCTGTTCAGGAACTTTGATGCCGATACCTTTTCCTTTGTCGATTTCACCTGGCACACCCTGTTTTTCATCATTGTGGCTTTTTCAATGATGGCTGTTCGCGACCTGGCTTATATTTACCGTCTTATTGTTTTAACCGAAGTGGCCCTGAGCTGGAGACAGGCATTCAATGTCGTCATGCTTTGGGAGTTCAGCTCGGCCATTTCGCCTTCAGTTGTCGGTGGTACCGGCCCGGCTATTTTTTTCCTGTACAAGGAGGGCCTGAGCGGCGGACGAAGCACGGCGGTGGTGCTTACGGCCATTTTCCTGGATGAAATGTTTTTTATCCTCACCGTGCCGCTGGTTTACGCCATCTACGGCTCCAACATCTTCCCACCCGATTCGGTTAAGATCGATGAAATTATCTACGCCTTTTACGGCGGATACATCATCATTTTTATTTATACGTTTTTCCTTTTTTATGCGCTGTTCATCAATCCACACATGTTCAAGTCCTTCATCTCGTGGGTTTTTCTTTTCCCGATTTTAACGCGATGGCGGATGCGGGCCCGCAAGTCGGCCAACCAGTTGATCCAGACCTCCAAAACCATAAAAGGGAAACCGTTTTCGTACTGGCTGAAAAGCTCAGTGGCCACCATCATTTCGTGGACGGCCCGCTACTGGGTGGTGAATTTTATGCTGATGGCCTTTTTCCACGAGCGCTACTCGCTTTACGATCATTTCCTGATTTACGGCCGGCAGCTGAGCATGTGGATCATCCTGCTCATCAGTCCCACCCCCGGCGGCAGCGGCATCGCCGAATTCGTTTTCTCCGATTTCCTGGGCGACTTCATCGCCAACCCGTCGTGGTACGCTCCCCTGGCTATTTTCTGGCGTTTGATTTCCTACTATCCCTACCTTTTCATCGGCGTGGTGGTGCTGCCCATCTGGATTAAAAGGGTGTTCAGGAAGGATACGACTTATAAGAAGGTGTAAAGGGTTTAGTGGGGCTAAGGGGTATAAGGTATATAAGGTGTAGGGGGTATAAGGTGAAAGTTGGGGTGTGTCTTGACCACATTCACCCATAACGGTTTGTCATCCCGAGTAAAAAGACCACTTTGTCGTCCGCGTAGGAAAAATGACACACCGAAAAACGACGTCATCCTATGTTTGCAAATTCAAATAAGAACGGTGAAAGTTTTAGCTTTGAATTATGTTAAACAATCGGAAGGAAAAGGAGAAAGATAAAGACTATTGGTTGTCATTCGGTTTTAAAACCAGTTCGCAATGCCAGT
>JAJRWG010000047.1 GCA_024276895.1 Bacteroidota bacterium | reverse complement strand
GCCTGTGTTCCATCGAAAAGGAGCATTTCGGTACACCGGAAACGGACTTCTTTCAAAAGGCTTCCTTCCTGGCGCGGCTGGGTTCGGGCAGCGCCTGCCGTTCGCTTTACGGCGGGATGGTCAGTTGGGGACAAATTGAAGGATTTCCTGAAACTTCTGATCTGTGGGGAACGCAGCACACCCAAGGCATTCATCCTGATTTCCTGAGTTTTCAGGATTCCATCCTCATTGTGGATGCCGGACGCAAAGAAGTGTCCAGTCGCGTAGGCCACGGGCTGATGAACAGCAATCCTTTTGCCGGACAGCGTTTTGAACAGGCAAAACAAAATATCCTGCGACTGATGGAAGTGCTCAGGGCGGGAGACCTTGAGGAATTCATCCTTATCACCGAGTCGGAAGCCCTCACCCTCCACGCCATGATGATGACTTCCAGTCCGTACTTTTTGCTGATGAAACCCCATACGCTTGAAATTATCCGGCGGATATTTGATTTCCGGAAAAGCAGCGGCACACCCGTTTGCTTTACACTGGACGCCGGCCCCAACATCCATCTGCTTTACCCCGGCAATGTCAGCGGGCGGGTGCAGGCATTCATCGAAAACGAACTGAAACCGTTCATCTCGCCTACCGGAATATTGGAAGACCGGGTTGGAGCGGGCCCCGAAAGACTCAAGGCATGAACACGACTCCCTTTGCAGATTTTCCCTCCAAGATTTTACTGTTTGGCGAGTACAGCCTGATGTTCGGTTCCATGGCTTTGAGCATGCCTTCAGGCAGGTTCTCAGGACGCTTGCGTTTTGCCGAAAGCCCTTCCCAAAGGGAAAGTTCTGCTGCCTCCAACAAAGCTTTGAAAGAATTTGTACAGGCATTGATAAAGCGAATCGAAAGCAACAAGCTGACGGTTGAGCTTGACACCGACAGGCTGCTGCAGGATATTTCGAAGGGATTGTTTTTCGAGAGCAACATCCCGCAGGGCTACGGACTGGGTAGTTCGGGAGCGTTGGTGGCAGCAATTTTTACAGCCTACACTGCTGAGGGAAAAGGCAGGGGAGAAGCGTTCCCGGAAGAAACGATTGAATCCCTGAAAAAAATATTCGCAGACATGGAATCCTTTTTTCACGGCAAAAGTTCCGGCCTTGACCCGCTGATCAGCTTTTTGGATCATCCCGTTTTGGTGGATAGCCGGGAAAAGGTCAGGACGGTGCGAATTCCGGAATCGAAGCCTGATGGAAAAGCGGCTTTGTTTCTGCTGGACAGTGGCGCATCCGGTGAAACCCAACCGTTAGTCAATTTGTTTGTGAAACATTGCCGCGATGAAGACTACCTGCGCCTGATCAACGAAGAACTGACCCCGCTGAACAACCGCTGTATCCGGGCCTTTCTGGAAGCGGATGTAACGAATCTGACGACAGGCATGGAAGCGCTTTCGTACTTTACCTTCGAGCATCTTTCGCCCATGGTTCCGGACTCCGTAAACTTCATTTGGAAAAAAGGACTCCGGTCCAACGATTTTTTTCTGAAACTTTGCGGCTCCGGCGGCGGCGGCATGCTGCTGGGTTTTGCCCCCGACATGGGAAAAGCACGAACGCAGCTGCAAGATTTTGAAACAGAAGTAATTCACAGATTTTAATCAATTATCACGGACTTCAGTCCGTGGAGAGAAAGAAAACAACATGACTCAACAAGAATTTACCTCCGAAGAACTCCGCGCGCTGTTTGAAGATTACCTGGAAAACCAGGCATTTGTTGATTATCCTGATGTGCTGTTGGAATCCACCAAACACATCTTACGCATAAAAGGCAAGCGCATCCGTCCCATGCTGTTGCTCACGGCCTGTCAGGCCTTCGGCGGTGATGCCCGCCGGGCCCTCGGCCCTGCCGCGGCAGTGGAGGTCTTCCACAATTTCAGCCTGGTGCACGACGACATCATCGACGAGGCCGATATCCGTCGCGGAGAGCCCACAGTACACAAAGTTTACGGAACCTACAAAGCCATCCTCACCGGCGATGCCATGCTGATCCACACCTACAACCTTCTGAAAACGGCCCCTGAAGATAAACTTGCGGAGCTGCTGACGGTTTACAACCGGGCTGCCATGCAGGTGATCGACGGTGAACAGCACGACGTGGATTTTGAAGACCTTCCCGAGGTCAGCGAAGACGAATACATGAAAATGATCGAGTACAAGACTTCGGTGCTGCTGGCGGCCAGCCTCCACCTGGGAAGCATCATCGGGGGTGCTTCGGAGGAAGACCAGCGGCTGATCTACAATTTCGGGCTAAATCTGGGGCTGGCTTTCCAGATCAAAGACGACTACCTGGATTCCTACGGCGACGCCGGGACTTTCGGCAAGCGCATCGGCGGCGACATTCTGATGAACAAGAAAACCTACCTGCTGGTGACGGCCCTCGGGCTGGCAGGAGCCGAAGACCGTGAAGCGATTTTCAGCCTTTTCGGCATGCAGGACAAAGCCCAGAAGATTGCCGGAATGCTGGCGCTGTTTGAGAAGCTGGGTGTACGTGAGAAAACTTACTTGCGCATGGAGGAGTTGTACCACGAAGCCCTGGACTCGCTGAACGCTTTGTCGATTGATGAGGAGTCCCG
>JAJRWG010000046.1 GCA_024276895.1 Bacteroidota bacterium | reverse complement strand
CCGCACTTTCATAGAAGATTTTTTTGCATTCCGGGTTTTGGTGTTTTTGTTTGAAACAGAAAGTAAGGGGAAACAAAGAACCCGCTGAGCAGATTTATTCTCTGCGGGTTGAAAATAACCACCGGCCTTTCCGGTAATTTCCCGACCCTGATCCACGTCCTTTGTCGATACCCGGAATCGGTAAAAAAACTTCTTAAAACACGACCACCTTTTTCGTAATCGCGTACGAATCACCCCGAACCCGCAAAAGCCAGATGCCTTTGGCCAGGTTGCTGCCCGCGTTTACCTCAATCATTCGCCTCCCGTCCAGGGCAAACTCGTTAACCACCCCGCCCATGGGACTGAGCAACTGCAAAGTACTGAAATCACCCTGCTCCGGAAGAACAACCGCAAAAGCACCGCTGTTCGGATTGGGGTAAACCACCAGTTCGCCGGAAGTTTCAGCTTCATCCGTAACCCCAACGTACTGGCTGATGGAAATGTTGTCGATGAACAAGGGATTGCCGATGGCACTGTAAGTTTCAAAAGCTATCCGCTTACAAGCAGGACGAGAAGAATAAGTTGAAATTTGTGCATTGTACTGAACTTAGTCGTCTGGTCAAAGAATGTTCACTCATTAGCGGATGACGAGTTTTTTTGTCCCGGAGATGTTCTCACCAGTAACTCTAACAAAATAAATCCCTTTTGGCAACCTGCTGACATCCAGCGTACTTGTTGACGATTTCGAGTTAAGCGAACGGATAATCTGTCCCTGAATGTCGAGCACTTCAATACGGGAATTCTCTGCACTGACAATAGTAATAATGTTGGATGCCGGATTGGGGAAGATTTGAAATTCGTCCCGTGCGGCATGCTTGTCAAACAAGCCCACGGTGGTGCCCACCTCCACGTTGTTCAGGTAAAGGTTGTTTCCATACTTATTAAAAGTCTCGAACTGGATGCGAATATTGGACTGGCCTGCCCAGGCGCTCAGGTCAATAACTGGGCAATCGGCACCATAACCGTTGCCACACCAGTCCTGGAAGTTTACAGGCTCGAAGAAATCGACCGTTGGTTCGCTGGTTTCAAAAACACCTTCTCCGTCGGGGCCGTTGGCGTAAACCCTTGTCCAGCTTTCGCCGCAATCGGCTGAGATGTTTACAATCAGCGAGTCTTTCTGGTTATAACGCTGGGCGTAAGCGTACTCGAAGTAAAGCAAAACGGTTTCCATACCTGAGAAATTCATCAGGGGCGAGGTCAGGTAATCACGTTCTTCAAAGTCGGTGTAATTGAAGAAGTTCATCCAACTCAGCTGATCCTCACCATTCACCGAGGTAAGTGCCCAGGTCGTTTTGGCATCGGGATTGCTCACGCTCCATCCCATTTCGCCAAAGCTCGATCCGTTTTGAAAACGTTCCTCAAAAGGCAGCATTTGTCCACCGGCAAAAATATAGTCTTCTTTAGTCATGCTGCTTTCGCCGGCACTGTTGGTCACGGTGAGGCTTACCGAATAGGCACCACTCTCGTTGAACTCAACAACGGGGTTTTGCGAGTTCTGGTTGGTGCCATCAATGTAAGTTACATTATCGGGATCAAACGACCACAACCAGGTTACCGGACAGCCTTCCGACTGGTCAATAAACTGTGTGGCTTTTTCCGTGCACTGAACAGTGTCTTCGGCCATAAAATTGACGATGGGCAACAAGGCATCGCTAACAGTGATGTAACCAACAATCGTTTTTGTATCGGTACCGGCAGGATTGTTTACCGTTAAGGTAACCGGAAAAGTTCCCTCGGTCAGGTACTGGATATTTGTCGGATTTTGCTCATTGGAAGTGTCGGGCACAGCACCTTCAAAACTCCATGCCCACTGATGCGGAACACCCGAGGATTTGTCGAAGAAGTCGATGGCACAACCGGTGGGAAGCTGTGTTTCGGTGGAAATGAAATCGGCAGTGGGTGCGTTGTAGAAAGTGGGTGACGACCACAAACCGCGTCCGTAAGTCGAAGCCCTGACGGCATCGTTGGCCGGGGAAAGGCTGTCGTAGTACACCTCAATCTCGGTGACGTTGGCCGCCACGGGAAAACCGTCTGAAAACAACAACCACTCGTCCATGGTGTTGTCTATGTAGAAAATCCCCGCATCCGTTCCCAGGTAAAGACCGCCGTCGCTGTTTTTGTAAACCTCGATGGTGTTGGTACTGGCAACGGGAAGGTTCAGTGAAATGTCTTCCCAGGTCATACCCCTGTCTTCCGACTTCCATACTTTGAAATTCAGGGTCATGTAAACCACATCGGGGTCGTCGGGGCTGGTTTCGATGTCGGTCGGGGTTCCGCTGGCAGGAAGGAAACTGCTCAGGTCGGTCCACTGCGGATTGTCGGACAAGACATCATCAGAACGAAACAAGCCGTCGCCCCATTTGGCTACATAAAAAATATCCGGATCAAGCCCGCTTTGCTCAATGACCCGGCAGTTCTGGGAGTTGATATCGGAAATTACACTCCACTGCACACTTCCGGCTCTGATGTTGTGACTTACCCAAATGTTTTTCATGCCCACGTACATGGTTTCGGGATCGTTCACGTCGAGGGCAATGGGGGTTACCCAGGCACCTGACTCGCCGATACCACCGCCGATCTGACCCTGGTTAATGTTGTTGAAAATGCGGGAGATTCCTGCACCGTTGTAATACTCTCCGTAGGCGTAACGGTCGTCCTGGTGGTCGTAGGCACAATCCATGCCGTCGCCGCCCATCACGGTCAGGAAGCCGTCGTCCTCACCCAGGTAGGTGGCCGAGCCGTTGTCCTGGTAACCGTTCATCACCTTGTCTTTGTTACCGCGGGCCTGCCCGATCTTGTAGATTTGCGAAATGGCCAGCCCGCTGGTGATCTCGTTCCAGGTTTCGCCGTTGTCGTCCGACCAGTAAACCCCGCCGTCATTACCTGCGTAAAGCTTTCCGTCAAGGGGAGAGTATTCGAGCACGTGGCAATCGGCATGCACTGCCGGCACACCGCAACTGCCCACCCAGTGGGAATTGATGCTCCAGTTGGTACCCCCGTTTCCCGAGCGCCAGACATTGACACCACCGGAATAAACGATGTTTTCGTTGTTGGGGTTCACCACCACATCCAGGTCGTACCAGGCTTGTCCGCCAGTGCCGCCGGTGCAGCCCCAACTCATGATGTTGGGTGTGGTTGAGCGCAGTGTGAAATTCAGCCCGGCATCCTCCGACTTGTAGATGCCGCCGTATTCGTTTCCGTCGGAGGTGTGAAAATACACCACATCGGGATCGGCTTCCGAAACACCGATCACACCGCGACTGGCGGCACCAAGGCCGGAAGTGATCTCCGTCCAGGTTTCACCTTCGTCCGTCGAACGGAAAAACTTGCCGTTGCGGGAGGCAAAAACAACGTCCGGATCGTCGGTCTTAAAAACGATCTCTTTGAAATTTCCGAAAGCTTTGGAAGCCCAGTTGGCCCCACCGTCGGTGGTTTTGAAAATCCCGCCGCTGGTGGCGGCCAGGATGGTGTTGGCATCGTCGGGATGCATGATCATCCGGCCAACGGTTTCATTGCCCATGCCATTGCTCGACGGGCTCCATGTGTTACCGCCGTCGGTACTTTTCATCACGCCCATTCCGGGTGAATCCCCGGCATCGCGGTCGCCGGTACCGATGTAAATTGTGTTGGGGTCGTTAAAATCAACCAGGATGGAAGAAACCCCGAGTGTGGGCAGGCTGTCAGTCTTGTTGGTCCAGCTTTGTCCGCCGTCATCGCTGATCCACAGGCCGCCGGCCGGTGCGCCGACATACAGCATATTGGCATCGGTGGGATGAAAGGCAATGGCATTGACACGGCCGTTGCCGTTGGGTTGCCCTGTGCCCGCGTTGCCCGGTTGTTCGATGGGGCCGAGGTTGACCCAGTCGCCGGTAAACTCGTTTTCACGTCTGGTGTTTTCCGCGATAAACTTAAAATAGGACTCAAAAGCCTCGTCTGCCGGCCGGCGTGTACCGTCGGGGTAAACACGGTCAACCCAGTGGTTTTCCCATCTTTTAAAAGGTTTGTAGCCCGAACTTCGTGTGATCTCGCGTCCTTCCCAGTAAATATCGAAGGCGGCAACAGTGGTAAAGAAATTTGCATCCGGGTCCTGCATCATTTCAATCCAGTAGGGGTAGGTGGCGGCATCTTCGGGAAGTTGATCCCGCATGTCTGAAGTTTGTGCAAAACTGATGAACGATGCAGTCAGAAAGGCTGCAATAAGTAGAGTGATTTTTTTCATGTTGAGGGAATTAATAAACTGAAATCTTGTGCCGACAAAAGTAATGTAAATTATTTTTAATTAGGGCAATTCTTATTCAGTATTGTTTCACAAATACCGGCTTTATACTTGACCTGACACCAGCAGGTTCAGGCTGTTTTGACGGGGAAATTACCGCCGTCCTGCTAAATCGACGTAATTTCTTCGGCTTTTTCGATAATCTGGTTGTAATCGGCCACCATCTGCGCATAGTCGGTAGAGGATTTCTTGGAAAGTCTGTAAAATCTCCAGTTTTTTTTCAGGCGGAGGAAGGCAGCGTGCCACCACCAGGCAACGATTGCCGAAACCGGCAGGCTTAACAAATAGGCCCACCAAACCCACCATGTTTCAAAAACAAACACAGCGACAAGGGTTTGAATCAGATAAAACACCGGGAAGACCAACAGTGAAACCGCAAATTTAAAGGAGCTTTTAAATTGCGGATCTTTGATTTTTTTACCGGCCCGGACGGTAATGCCCCAGGGGAGGATGTGGTTCAGCCAGCCGTAAACAAACAAGGGCAGCACGAGTAACAACAGTACCAGCTTCGGTAAAATTTCGGAAAGTGAAATCTTACCTTTGGCAATCAAGTCGTCGGTTAAGCCCAACTGATTCCGTTTATTGCTGTAATTTTTCACCAATTCATAAAGCCCGGGTATTTCCTGTGGTCGCTCTTTTTCAAAACGCGAAAGCAGGCGTACAAACTCCTGTCCTGCTTTCAGTTTATTGGGCTGTTTTGCATCGGGCAGGCCCAGCCGGTCGCACATTCTTTGGTTGTAAATGTCTTTGAGTTCATCGTACAAATCGTAGTAGTCGCTGCTTTCAATATGTACGATGAGCGTCTTAATTCTTTCGGCCAGGGCATCCTTCAGGGCATTCATGGCCCTGGCAGGGTTTTCCTTGTACAAGGGATAAAAATCCCTGACCGCCAGGGGCGGGCCGAAATTCACCAGCAGTTCCGAACGGAAATCCTGGTAATTGCTGTAATCGATGCCCACGGGTACAATTTTAATATCCAGCGAGAAATCGTTGAGTTCTTCTGTTTGAAAAGCAATGCGGGCAAATCCTTTTTTCAGCGGACGCAGGCGATGGACGCCCTCGTGGCTTCCTTCGGGAAGGATGACCAGGCCGTTTCCGGCCGTCAGCACATCTACCGTGCGCCTGAAAACGGCTTCATTTTTCTTCACTTCCTGTTTACCGTCCCTGCTGCGGTAAATGGGCAGGATCTTTAAGAAATACAAGATGGCGGCAATGGCAGGCTTTGCGAAGATATCAGCCCGGGCCATAAAAACCAGTTGCCTGGGGATGGTAAACAGCAGTGCAGTGGCGTCCATCAACGCATTCTGGTGGTTGGGTGTGAAAATGACGTTGTCCGAAACAGGAATGTTGTCTTTGTTCAGCACAATCACCTTCCTGTAAAAAACAATATTGTGCCAAAACTGCGTCCATATGTAAAGCAGTTTGTATCCCAGAGATTTTTTCTCGATATTTTTAAAGCCCATTGATATTTTTTTATTCTGCTTTTGTTGCCTTATTGGCCTCACTTTTTCGCAATCCGAAATTAAACTTTGTCCAGTAGCCTGCCAGCAAAAGGCCCGATACAATGTGCCAGATGCCCCACCAGGCAGCGATAATAGCCATACCGCCCAGTTCCATTTCCGGCGGAAATATTTTAGGGTTGAAGATCAGCACCAGTGCAAGTCCTGAGTTTTGAATACCCGTTTCGATGGCCAGCGTCCGTTTGTCGGCAAGAGATCGTTTAAATACCTGTCCAAGCGCGTAGCCCGTTCCCAGCGCCAGCGCGTTTTGGACAAGGACGATCATAAAAATAAATTCGATGGCCCGCAAAAAATGATCAAAGTTTTTCACCAGCGCAATCACCACGATAGCCGAGAAAATAATGATGGAAAGCCTCTTGAGGGTACCTACAATGCGTTGTGCAATTTCAGGGAATTTCATATTGAAAAGGATGCCCGTGATCAGTGGCAGTCCCAGAATGATAAACACCGTTTTAAACATCTGAAAGGCCTCTATTTTCAATGGCCTCACCAAATCGCCGGCATGAGACTGTGCATACACATTGATGGCCATTTTTCCCCAAATTGAAAAATTCAGCGGTGTCAGCACCACGGCCCCGATGGTGGCAATGGCCGTCAGGCTTACCGACAAGGCAACATTGCCCTTAGCCACCGAAGAAATAAAATTGGAAATATTTCCCCCGGGACAAGCCGCCACCAGGATCATCCCCAGCGCCATCGTCGGTGAAAGGAATTTTTGAAAAACCACCACCAGTACAAAAGTTAGAAAAGGTAAAGCCAGGAACTGCGATAAAAACCCGATGATGGCCGATTTGGGGTCGCGCAACAGTTTCGTAAAATGATCCGGTTTGATCTCCAGGGCCACACCAAACATGATAAATGCCAGTGCAAGATTTATTAATAACAAGCTTCCCGGGCTGAAATTCAAACGGATATGATCGAGCGCCTGTAGCGTTTCCTGCATGAGTGGAATGAATTAATAGGACATAGAAAACGGGCTAAGATACAAAATACATGAAACACGGGAACAATCCGGCACTTGCCATCGAGCCGGAAAACTGACCGACAACAGGCAAAAGTTTTGACCAAACCGCCCCTCTGAAGGGCTTCATTTTTTTTAGAAACAAAAAAAAATTACACATATTTTGGCGATTTAATTTGTACTTGGCACGAAAATCTTACCTTTGGCAACTCAACAAAGCAAGCAATCAGTACCAAAACCTGATGAGACAAACCAGCACAAAAAGAAAGTTTTTGAGGGGGTTGCTTTACCTTTTCTTGCTGCTGGCCTCTTCGCAGGCAGGGGCGCAGGAAATGCTGGGACTGTCGCAGGGAAATTATAGCGGGGTCAACAGCATCCTTTCCAACCCGGCCATGCTCACCAATACACGTAGCTATTTTGATCTGAACTTTTTCGGATTTGGTTTTTTTACGCGCAACAATATTGTTTACATCCCGGGCAGCGACTACAATATCTGGAAAGCCATTCGACAAACCGAACTACCAACCTACGGCGAAGACAATCGCAATGTACTGTATTACAAGGATCAAAGAAGTAAGTTCTCCATTGTGAACACGCACATGCTTGGCCCTTCGGCCATGATCCAGTTGGGTGACCATGCTTTTGCCCTGAGCACCGCGGCCAGGGTTTTTATTTCGAGCAACGGCATTCCCTGGGAAATGCCGATCATGGGCATTGAAGGACTGAAATACAAACCGCTCCAGAACATCAACTTCGACGACAACAACATCGATTTCTCCTCGGCCCAGTGGCTGGAGGTCGGACTCAGTTATGCCTACAATGTTTACCAGTTTCTGGACACCAGGATCACCGTTGGGGTTACCGTTAAAAAACTCTGGGGCTTAAGCGGAGTTTACATGGCTGCCGACAACATCAACTACATTGTACTGAACGACAGCACGATCAATATTAAAAACCTGAATGGCGAGGCCGGTTTTGCGGTGCCAGTCGATTACAACACCAGCGATGTGCCCGATGGCGGTGCCACCTTCAAGGGTAGCGGCGTAGGCCTTGACGTCGGGGTGGTTTTTATCAAACAACGGTTTGTGGGAAGCAAAAGATTCAAACGATTGTGCGGGCAACGCTTTGAAGAGTACATTTACCGCATCGGTGTGTCAGTGCTCGACATCGGCAGGCTGAAGTACGACGACAATGCACAGCTTCACAGTTTTGACGATGTGAGTGTGTTCTGGCAAAATTTCGACACCATGAACTACAACAGCATCAACCAAACCATAGGCGAACTCAGCAATTTGTTTTATGGTGATCCGACGGCCTCCTACCGCGGCAATTCATTCAAACTCGGTTTGCCGACGGCCCTGAGCGTCCAGGGCGACTACCGTTTGATGAAGCATTACTACCTGGGTGCATACTGGATACACCCCATCCGGCTGAACAGACACACCATGCGCAGGCCTGCGCAACTGGCTGTTATTCCGCGTTACGAATCCAAATGGTTTGATATTTCCGTACCTGTTTCGCTTTACGAATACCGCTACCCGCGGGTCGGTTTATCGGCTCGTTTTTATTTTATCACCGTCGGAACCGAAAGACTGGGTACCTGGATTGGCCTGGCCGACCTGAATGGTCTGGACTTCTATTTCTCAGTAAAGTTCAGCCTGGCAAAAGGAAGTTGCCGTAAAAAAATGGAAAGCGCTTGCGCCAACAGCGAATTTGGCTATTCTGACAAGGAAAAAGCCATGTTCAGAAAACACAAAAGGAGGAGATAAAATTTCCGCATCTAAGAAAATCCGTTACCAGACGACATTATCGTGCAAAGATTCTACAGCCGAAAACACTTCAGTTAACCGTGTGGCTTTTTTTCTAATTTTGAAGCACCAAAACTGTAAATTGCAACACTTTTACTTTCTAAATTGTCTTTGTTATAGTAAACCATCAGACCCTGATCAATGAATCTGAAAGGTAAAACCGTTTGGATAACCGGCGCTTCTTCGGGTATCGGTGAGCAATTGGCCTATGTTTGTGCCGAAAAAAAGGCCGGGCACCTCATCCTGTCGGCCAGGAGGGAAAGCAGTCTCACCGGAATCAGTGACAAATGCCGGAAAACCGGGACCCGGTGTACCATCATCCCTTTCGACCTTGCTATTCACCATGAGGTGGAGTCAGCGGCGCAGCAGCTAATTGACACAGCTGTAGTTGTTGATCTGCTCATTCTTAACGGCGGTGTCAGTCAAAGGGCCATATCGCTGGAAACATCGGATGAAACAGCCCGGAGAATTATGGAAATCAACTTTTTCAGCACGGTTACCCTCAGCCGGAAACTTGTTCCTGACATGATCAAAAACGGAGGAGGTGCTATTGCGGTAACCAGTAGCATTACAGGAAAATTCGGTTTTCCCCTGCGATCGGTTTATGCCGCATCCAAACATGCGCTGCACGGCTTTTTCGAGACCTTGCGGCTCGAACACAAAGACGACAACATCGGTGTAACCATCGTTTGTCCGGGACGTGTACGAACAGACATTTCTGTGAATGCACTCACAGGCGGCGGCTCCGCCCACGGCCAAATGGATGAGGGCCAGGCCAAGGGCATTTCTGCGCGAAAGTGTGCCGAACAATACATCAGGGCAATTGAAAGAAATAAAAAAGAGGTACTGATCGGGAGCGGAGCGGAGCTGGCCATGGTTTACCTGAAAAGGCTTTTCCCGGCCTTATTTTTTAAGATAGCATCAAAAATAAAAGCGACCTAAACAAAAATATCATGAATCAGAAAATAATTTGCGGCATCCAGCAAATGGGCATTGGAGTTACCGACTTTGATGAGGCATGGAAATGGTACCGGAAACATTTCGGGATGGATATCCGTGTATTTGAAGAGGAGGCTGTTGCCGAACTCATGCTTCCTCACACTGGCGGGGAGTCAAGAAAAAGGCGTGCTGCTTTGGCTTTGAATATGCAGGGCGGCGGCGGATTCGAGATCTGGCAACACACCGGAAAAACTCCCGAACCACAGAATTTCGATGTTTTGGTGGGCTGCCCGGGAATTTTTGCAACGAAAATCAAGAGCAACGACATCAGAAGATTTTATCAGCAGTTGAAAGACAAAGGTGTCAACCTCCCCGGCGATATTGTGGAAGACCCTTCGGGCAACCAGCATTTTTTTGTGAAAGACCCTTACGGGAATTATTTCCAGGTGGTGAATGAAACCAATATTTACAAAAACGAAGGTGCATTTAACGGAGGGGTGTTCGGCGGGGTCATCGGGATTTCAGACTTTGAAAAAGCCAGCCCCATCTACTGCGACATTCTGGGGTACGACGAAATTGTGTACGACAAAACCGGTGTTTTCGAAGATTGGGCAATTCTGCCGGGAGGCGACCAACCCCTGCGTCGTATCTTACTGCGACACAGTAAAGAGCGAAGAGGGCCCTTCTCAAAATTACTTGGACCTTCACAAATTGAGCTGGTGATCTCAAATAACCGGGATACACGCTCCATTTTCAGCGGGCGCATCTGGGGCGATTTGGGATTCATACACTTGTGTTTCGACATCCAGGGAATGAATGCATTGCGTTCAGCCTGTGAAGAAAAAGGCTTCCCCTTTACCGTTGACAGCAGCAACAGTTTTGACATGGGGGTAGCGGCTGGTCATTTTGCCTACATCGAGGACCCTGATGGCACACTCATTGAGTTTGTGGAAACACACAAAGTGCCGATCTTCAAAAAACTGGGCTGGTACATGAACCTGAAAAACAGGGAACCCGGTAAACCTCTGCCAAACTGGATGGTCAACACACTGGCATGGAACAGGGTGAAAGACTGACGGGGAATCTCCCGGAAAATTTTGACTAAGGTTTCTGAAAGAAATGAAGATACTTTTCCACAAAAAATTTCTAAACCACAACATCAACAGCGAGGCCGAAGGGGCTTACCGTCTGGAAGATTTCCCCGGACATTTTCAGGACACCGATTGCAACGGTGAGGAATTCATCACCCTGGTGCATACCGGAGCCCATGCCCGGTTTATAAAAAATGCCTGTTTCAATAACGAAGTTGCAGCAGAGGTACAACTCAGCCCCGACAGCTACAGGGCTGCGGTTTCGGCCGTTGGCCTCGCCATACAGGCTGCCAGGGACGGGGATTTTGCAGCCGTCCGCCCTCCGGGTCACCACGCCGGGCGTGAGCGTGCTGCCGGCTTCTGTCTGTTCAACAATATTGCCATTGCGACACAAAAACTGGTAAATGAGGGTAAAAAGGTTTTTATTTTCGATTTCGACGGCCATCACGGCGACGGAACTCAGTCCGTTTTTTACCGTTACGATAAAGTTTTCTACGCCTCGGTGCACCAGATGTACGCCTATCCCGGAACCGGTTTTGTCGGCGAAACCGGCGAAGGCCCGGGCGCCGGGTACACGCTGAATTTTCCCCTTGTTGCAGGTAGCGGGGACAGGGAATTTCTGGCTGCCCTGGACAAGATCATCGAGGCTGTCAGAAGATTTAAACCTGATGTGGCAGGGGTTTCAGCCGGGTTCGACGCTTACGAGAAAGACCGGTTATTGCAATTGAAATTTACCCAAAAAGCCTATTACGAGTGCGGATTCAGGCTCAGTCGTTCCTTTCCGAAAGTGTTTGCGGTACTCGAAGGCGGCTATCACAACGACATTAAGGAGTGTGTTGAAACATTTGTTGACGGGGTGAACGTGGGCTCACGCCCCCGCAAAGACCTGTTCGGAGAGGGAATGTCAGCAGGTTAGAAAAAGTTCCGGCTTTCAGAAAGCCTTTTCAACCACCTCATGCCAATTTGCATAAAGCTGCCGGGCCTTGCTTTTAGTCATGACCGGATTGAACGCCCTTTCCAGCGACCATTGCCCTTCAATCTCAGCAATATCTTTCCAGAAGCCAACGGCCAGTCCGGCCAGGTAAGCTACCCCCAATGCCGTTGTTTCCAGTACCTCCGGACGTTCAACCTTAGCCTGAAGCATGTCCGATTGAAATTGGATGAGCAGGTTGTTCACCGCAGCACCTCCGTCAACACGTAAGTTTTTAATACGTATGCCGCTGTCTTTTTCCATGGCATCCATCACCGCATAACTTTGCAAGGCGATGGATTCCAGTGCAGCACGGGCGATGTGGGCGCTGGTGGTTCCACGGGTCAGTCCGTAAATCACCCCTTTGGCTTGCTGCTGCCACCAGGGGGCTCCCAGGCCCGTAAAGGCCGGGACAAAATAAACCCCGCCGTTGTCTTCAACACTGGAAGCAAGACGCTCCACCTTTGCTGAGTCCCTGAAGAAACCGAGTCCGTCGCGCAGCCATTGCACTACCGCTCCTCCGACAAATACGCTCCCTTCGAGGGCATAAGTGACTTTGCCGTTGAGTTGCCATGCGATGGTGGTCAGCAGACTGTGGTTAGACCGGATGGGCTTGTCGCCAGTGTTCATCATCAGAAAGCATCCCGTTCCGTATGTATTTTTGGCCATCCCGCGCCGGAGACACATCTGCCCGAACAATGCAGCCTGCTGGTCGCCGGCCACACCACAGATGGGAATCCTGTCGAGCAGGATTTTCCCCGAAGTATGTGCAAATACGGTACTGTTGGACTTTACTTCGGGAAGTATTTTCTCCGGAATATCGAGCAACCGGAGCAGTTCTTCGTCCCACTTGAGGGTGTTGATGTTGAAAAGCATGGTGCGCGAGGCGTTGGTGATGTCGGTCAGGTGATCTTTCCCCTGTGTCAGCTTCCAGATCAGCCAGGTGTCCACCGTTCCAAAAGCAAGTTCCCCTGCCCCGGCTTTTTTCCTTGCCCCCTTAACATTGTCGAGCAACCATTTGATTTTTGTTGCTGAGAAGTAGGCATCCACCTCCAATCCGGTTTTTTCTTTGATGAGTTCCGTATTCCCTTCGGCTTTGAGCTGGTCGCAGTATTCAGCCGTGCGGTGATCCTGCCAGACTATGGCATTGTAGATGGGTTTTCCCGTTTTGCGGTTCCAGATGATGGTGGTTTCCCGCTGGTTACTGATGCCAATTCCGGCAATAGCACCGGGACTGATCCCCAATCTTGCAATAGCTTCGGAAGCCACTGCCATTTGTGTGGACCAAATGTCAACCGGATCGTGTTCAACCCAACCGGGTTTGGGATATATCTGCTTGTACTCCTTTTGAACAATTGCACAGATTTTTCCCTGTCGATCGAACAAAATGGCTTTTGAAGTAGTTGTCCCCTGGTCAAGTGCAAGGATGTATTTTTTCTTCATTTTTGCTTCCTGTAAAATTTTTTTCAAAAATAATCATTCCTAACCGGGAAAAATTCTAATCGGACAGCCGAAATCTACCCGGTATTCAATCCTGATTATCAATACATTAGAAATTTTTTAATAATTTGTTGATAAAAATGACTAAATAATTGTCAAAATGCTTGACAGAAATAAATTGTTTTTGTAGATTTGCATCGCTTGTTTTGTTTGTTTTTCATAATTGGGCCCACCCTATTGATCGCTCGGTCAGGGGTGGGTTTTTCCATTAGACTAATTCCCTTGGATTTTCCAACTTTCCAAAATCACAGTTTTCGACTTATCTTATTCGGCGATGGGGGTAACTGCATTCAGCCGATCTGATATGTTTTTCCTTCCTGGCAAATAAAAGTATTCTCAAAATGTTCCCTGGCTTCGTCAAGCAGCAACTGAAAGTTATTGTGACGAATGGAGAAATGTCCGATGAGCAGTTTTCGGGCCCTGGCCTGTTTCGCGATTTTTGCAGCTTCGGCAGCCGTAGCGTGCATGCGCTCACGGGCTTTGTCCTGCATTGAATTATCGAAAGTGGCCTCGTGGTAAAGCAGGCTGACCCCATAAATGGAATCGGCGATAGCCGGGTAATATACTGTATCGGAGCAGTAAGCGAAGGACCTGGGAGCGGGCGGATCAGTGGTAACTTCTTCATTTTTGATCACCCTCCCCTCTTTGGTTGTAAAATCCCTGCCCTCAAGAATCTCCCTGATTTCACTGACATCCGGATTGTACCGGCTAATAAAGTCTTTGTTGATCCGGCGCTTCTTCTCCTTTTCTTTAAAGTAAAATCCCCAGGCAGGTGTGCTGTGTTCCAAAGGAAAGGACTGTACAAAAAAATTATTGTCTTCATACAGAGGGCTGTCTGAATAATCCTCAAGGGCATGAAAAACAAGCGGATATGATTGCCGCGTACCCATAAGCCGAAACTGGTAGTCGATCAACAGTTGAAGGCTGTGGGGAATGTACAGGTGGAGCGGCGCCTCACGAGCAATCAGGCGAAAAGTTGAAAGGAGACCAAACAAACCGAAAAAATGATCGCCGTGCAAATGGCTGATCAGAATATGGTCGAGCTTGCGGTGCCTGACTTGATATTTAATCATCCGCATTTGTGTTCCTTCACCACAGTCGATCAGGAATTTGGTATTGCGGTAGGTGAGCAATTGAGCCGAGGGATTCGACGAACTGGTCGGCACAGCCGACCCGCAGCCCAGAACAGTTATTTTGAAGTCAGTCATCAGCAGCTTGTTTTTCGTTCTTCAAACTTACAAAAAATCCCCTTTCCGCAAATTTGCCGAAAGGGGATTGTAATTGAACAAGAAACAGAGCTATTTCTTCGCGTCTTTTTCTTCCTTCTCGATTTCTGATTTCAGATTTGCCAGCACATCGAGGTCACCAAAAGTGGTTTTCTCGACTTTCTCGTTCACCTTCTTAATGGCTTGCTTGGCCGACCTTGCGCTTTTCTTTTCCCTTGCAGTTTCCTTTTCCTTAGCCGCGCGGGGGTCTTCTTCAAACAAACGCAGATGCGAAAGAATGATCTTCTTGTTGTCTTTCGAAAACTCGATCACTTTAAAATCAATGGTGTCGTCAAGTTTCACCATGCTTCCGTCTTCTTTCTTTAAATGCCGGGTTGGGGCAAATCCTTCAACGCCATAAGGCAGCGAAACGATGGCACCTTTGTCGTTAACAGTAGTCACGGTTCCGGAGTGTACCGAACCCACAGTGAAAACGGTCTCAAAAACATCCCATGGATTTTCTTCCAGTTGTTTGTGACCAAGACTCAGCCGGCGGTTTTCTTCGTCAACATCAATAACAACCACTTCAATGTCTTCACCGGTTTTGGTAAACTCGGCCGGGTGCTTGATGCGTTTTGACCAGGACAGGTCGCTGATGTGGATCAGACCGTCAACACCTTCTTCAATTTCTACAAAAATGCCAAAATTGGTAAAGTTGCGAACCTTGGCCGTGTGCTTGGAGCCCACGGGATACTTTTCGCGGATGTTGCTCCACGGGTCAGGCATCAGTTGTTTCATTCCCAGCGACATCCTTCTTTCTTCGCGGTCAAGCGTCAGGATAACGGCTTCTACCTCGTCACCTTTTGTAAGGAAGTCCTGTGCGGTGCGCAGGTGCTGTGACCACGACATTTCGGAAACGTGGATGAGACCTTCGACACCGGGTGCAATTTCAATGAAAGCACCGTAATCGGCAATGACCACTACCTTACCGGTCACCGTGTCACCAACTTTTAGTTTCTCGTCCAGTGCATCCCAGGGATGTGGCGTAAGTTGCTTGAGACCGAGTGCAATGCGCTTCTTGTTTTCGTTAAAGTCGAGGATGACCACTTTGAGTTTCTGGTCAAGCTCAACAACTTCTTCGGGATGGTTGATGCGTCCCCACGACAAATCGGTAATGTGGATCAGACCGTCAACACCACCCAGATCGATGAATACACCGTAGGACGTGATGTTCTTGACAATTCCTTCAAGCACCTGGCCTTTTTCCAGCTTGTTGATGATCTCGGCCCTTTGAATTTCCAGTTCGTCTTCAATCAGTGCTTTGTGTGAAACAACAACGTTTTTGTATTCGTGGTTGATCTTCACTACCTTGAATTCCATTTCTTTGCCTACAAAGACATCGTAGTCGCGGATAGGTTTCACATCAATTTGCGAACCCGGCAGGAAGGCCTCAATGCCAAACACATCGACAATCAGACCGCCCTTGGTGCGGCATTTTACGTATCCGTTAATGATTTCATCTTTATTGTAAGCATCGTTAACGCGATCCCACGACTTCAGGATACGGGCTTTTTTGTGTGACAAGACCATTTGTCCGCTGGCGTCTTCCTGGTTTTCCACGTAAATGTCAACCACATCGCCAACTTTCAAATCGGGATTGTACCTGAATTCGTTAAAGGGGATGATGCCGTCCGACTTGTAGCCTATGTTCACTACTACCTCGCGACTGGTAATTCCCACAATGGTACCGGGAATGACCTCGTGTTCAACAATGGCACTCAGCGTGTTGCCGTAAAGGCCTTCCAGTTTCTCCCTTTCTTCTATTGAGTAATTGTCCTGTTTCTTTCCCAAAGCTTCCCAGTCAAATTCAGCAGGTTCTTCGGTTTGGGGAGTCGTTTCTTTGGTTTCTTCCGCCACGGGAACTTCGGCATCGGCTTCTGCTTCAGCTTTTGGTTCTTCTTCGGTTTTTTCAGCTACCGGTGCTTCAACAGCTTCTTCAGTCTTTTCTTCAACTTCAGCTTCAGGCTCCTGTTCAGCGGTTTCCGTTTGTGCTTCGGCCTCAGCTTCAACTGTTTCTTCCTTGGTCCCGGCTTCAACAGGCTTTTCTTCTGTCACTGCTTCAACGGGTTTTTCTTCAACAACTTCTTCCGCCGGGGCTTGCTCTGTTTTGGCTTCTTCAGTTTGTTTTTCAGCAACAACTACTTCTTCGGGAGTCTTTGCAGCTTCTTGTTCAGGGGTGATGTTTTTTTCTTTATCAGACATCAAACAAATAAATATGTTAAAAATTAACCACCCGGTTCCTGTAATTTTTTAACGGATTCAACAAAAAGTTACAGATTTCAAGAATTTGGTTTGTAATTTCTTACCCCAAATCCGGGCCTCTTAAAATCGGGCTGCAAAAGTAGAAT
>JAJRWG010000045.1 GCA_024276895.1 Bacteroidota bacterium | reverse complement strand
TTTTGCAGTTGGACGTTTTTCACCGTATCCGAAGGGTAACCCGGTAAGGCGTAAACAATGTCGTAGTAACCCGAATCCACTGTTCCGAAAGCATAAGTCCCGTCGCTGCGTGTTTTGGTTTCAATCTCCGTGCCCAGAATAAGCACGTTTACATCCTCCAGCGGGAGCCCCGTGATGCTGTCGGTGACGGTGCCCTCTACATAGCAGGCTCTTTGGTAGTCCGGTTCAAGAATGTACAGGCCTTCCTGCATGTCAGAAGCAAGGATGTTTCCGGAAGGCAAAAAGGGATAGACGCCCCAGCAACCGTCGTAACCATCGCCCGAATGCGACGGGGAAGTATCGTAATTACCCACTTCAATCAAATTGCCCGGCCGTGACGCATCGTGGATCACAACCCCGTCAGTATAATAAGAAGTTACAAGGTAATTGTTGTTTACGTGTACGTTGTGCGGAATAACACCCGTACCCGGGCTGGACTGCACGCGGTCGGTTTCAACAATGTTTTGCATGTCGGTAACATCGAAAGCCGTCACGAAAGCACCGCTTTCCTCATCCGTGGTGAAGACAATTTGGCCATCGTCGGAAACCCATGCATTGTGCGTAAACTGGTCGGGTGTGGACACGGTCCCCAGTACGGACGGGTTTGCCGGATCACTCACATCCACGGCATAAAGTTTTCCCTGGTACAATGCTGCACCCCAGAGGGTGTCGCCACGCGCCATCCCGTCGTGAAAATAATTTGAATTGTACTGCCCAAGCTCGGTGGGGTTCATCGGGTCAGCGGTCAGATCACAAATGATAGCGCCACCTGCCCCGTTGTCTGATCCAAAAATGTAGAGTTTTCCGCTTTCATCGATGTACAGGTTATGGGCTGAGAAAAACGGGTAGGTCGAGCCCGTAAAAAAGGTCGTACTGGTAATTGTTCCGGGCAAGGGACTCAGGTCAATTATCGTTACACCACCACCGCCTTCGGTGGAAACATAGGCATAAGTTCCCCAGGTTTTGATGTCGCGCCAGGTTGAATTGACTCCTTGTTCAAAGTGGACTTCAACAGGCGATGCGGGGTCGGTGACATCAACAATCGAAAGTCCGTCGTAGGTGCCAACAAGGGCGTACTCGTTTCCGGAAGTGTCGGCGTATCCCCAAATATCATTTAAACTTTTGTTGTAGGTTAATTGCCCCAGCGAGACAATGTTATGCTGCCCGAAAGCAATAAAAACTAGCGCCGAAAACAGCACGGATAATGTAATTCTTCTCATCAGATGAAATTAGATTTTCGTTAAAGATCGTTTTATTTTCTGCCCGCCTCGGAGTAAAAACAAACGGGAAAGCAGACCTGTTTTCAGGCTGTTTTCACAAAAATGCACGGCAGCGTTTGCGAATTACGGCAAATTCCTTAAACAACAGTTGTTTCTTAACATTCCATTAACATTTATTTAGTGGCGAAAGATTTGAAAATGAGGCCTTCGTGTATTTGCAGAAAAGCAGGTATACCAAAGCCGTTTGCAGCAACCCTGTGGGTGATGGCTACCATACATTAACTTTCAAAGCAAAGTCTTAAACCGCCCTTAATTTTTCCTAATTTTGTCGGGTCATTTACACCAGTCAGGCATGGATAAAAGAGAAATTGTTTTAAGCGGTATCCGTCCCACGGGAAATCTTCATTTGGGCAACTACTTTGGCGCAGTGAAAAATTTTGTAAAAATGCAGGAAACCAATGAGTGTTTCTTTTTCATTGCCGACTACCACTCCCTTACCACACACCCCAAGCCCAAAGACCTGCAGGGCAATGTCAGGCAGGTGCTGATCGAATACCTGGCTGCCGGCCTGGACATCGAAAAGTCAACCCTTTACCTGCAAAGTGACCTGCCCGAAACGGCCGAACTTTACCTTTTCCTCAACATGAATGCTTACCTGGGTGAGCTGGAAAGGGTGACCACTTTTAAGGAAAAGGCCCGCAAGCAGCCCAACAATGTGAATGCCGGCCTGCTGACCTATCCTACCCTCATGGCTGCAGATATTATCATCCACAAAACCCACAAAGTGCCTGTGGGTAAAGACCAGGAGCAAAACCTGGAAATGACCCGCACCTTCGCCCGCCGTTTCAACAACATGTACGGTGTTGACTTTTTTCCCATTCCTAAGGCCTACAATTTCGGTGAGCAACTGGTCAAAATCCCCGGCCTGGACGGCTCCGGAAAAATGGGCAAGTCTGAGGGAGAGGGTAACGCCATCTTTTTGAACGACGACCCTGCGGTCATCAGGAAAAAGGTAATGCGTGCGGTTACCGACAGCGGCCCCACGCAAATGAATCAGGAAAAGCCCGAGCCCATCCGGAACCTCTTTAAGTTGATGGAGGTGTTGTCAGCCCCCGACACGGTAGAGTACTTTGAAGACCAGTACAACAAATGCACCATCCGTTACGGCGACATGAAAAAACAACTGGCGGAGGACATCGTCAGTTTCACCGGGCCTTTCCGGCTGAAAATCAAGGAGCTTTCTTCAAACGATGACTTCATCCGGAAAGTAATGGACATCGGCGCCGAGAAAGCAAGGATTAGCGCCCGGAAAACCATCCGTGAAGTAAGGGAGATCATCGGATTCCGAAAAATATAATGAAAGGCCCTGTGGTCAGGATAAATGGAGGAATCATTTATTCCCTCAGATTACAGCACCCGAACGAATTTCAGGACACATTTTCACGCATCTTTTTAGCCTGGTTCATACGATTGAGTGCTGTCATAATTCAGCTTTCACCGTCCCCTTTCGGCCACACGCATAATATTTTTTCACGATGCAACTTTTCCCCCCAATGGGCGTCATAGTTTTATTGAGCTTGATTAAATTGATACTTTTACGCAGTTTTCCGAACGGGAAATTAACGGTCAGCAAGATTGAATTTAGCACCCATTCAAATACACTTTTGTAAGCTTGTCCTCAGCTTGCTTTTTTCATCATGCCTAGTTGTTTTAGCACCTGCACAGGAGAAAACGGTTGACCCGCTCAATGACTTATACCGTCAGACCGAGCAAATTTACAGTACCGACGACCTGCTGGTGAACGGCCAGTTTTACGTTCCGGAAAAGCCGCGCGCACAGGGCAGTCCTTATTTCGGCAACAAGGGTTTTCAGGAAGCTGCACTCAGCATCAAAGGCCGTTTGTTCGAAAAAGTGAAGATAAAATATGACCTTGCTAACCAGCGGCTCATCCTGCAAACAACACTCGAATCGGGACAGTACGTTCCCGTGATGCTGAACAACGAACTGGTGGACAGCTTTCACCTGGCAGGAACTCATTTTATCAACGCACGCCACTACGATGCTTCCGTTTCCGGATTTTACGCACTGGTTTACGAGGGGCGCTTCAGCTTTTTGATCAGGTACGAAAAATCCTTCCGCGCGGTTTACGACAACCAGACACCCAACGGAAGCTACACCGACAGCAAAGCAAATTATTTTCTTTACCGGGACGGAAAGCTCACCGCCCTGAACGGGAAAAAGAACCTGCTGAAATATTTTTCGCCGGTAAAAAGTTTAGTGAAAACATACCTGCGTAAAAACAGGATCAAATACCAGAAAGCGGATACGAGAACACTTAACCAATTGATGAAGTACTGTGACTCCATTTCGACAAATCCGTAAATCCGCCTTGCTCCTGTTTTTGGGACTGCTGCTTGCGTGCGGCGGCCTGTTTGCACAGTCCGGACAGGTCTTTCCCGACCGCGGGCTCGACGGCTTGTCGTGGAACGAATTCGTACGGCAGGCAGAACGGCAGTACCCCGTCCGCTTTTTTTACGATGCCGACAGCATCCCCGATTTTACGGTGCACGTTTCCTCCGACAGCAGCACGCTTGAGCAAATCCTTATCCGAAACCTTAAGCCCCTGAAACTTCATTTCAACATCGATAAATCCGGAAATATTTTCGTGACGAAAAACAGGCAGTTGCAAACAAACTTCCCGGAAGGCTTTTTTCAATCGCCGGAAAAAAAGCGGCAAGACCTGAAAGCAGGAAGCCGGGACAACACGGCA
>JAJRWG010000044.1 GCA_024276895.1 Bacteroidota bacterium | reverse complement strand
GCGCGGCGGCCAAAGGCTACTCGCCGGACATCTGTTCCTATCTGACCAGTGACATCGGTGCCTTTTTGCAGGGAGAAACCCCCTTGCAGCGCAGCGGCCTCGAGTCGGTGCCCAGGCCCGACATCCTGGTGTACAACACCAACCAGTGCCACGAGGTGGCCGACTGGTTTTCGTTTTACGCCCGCCATTTCGATGTGCCCATCCTGGGGATTCACACCCCGCTGGGGCTGAAGGACCTGACAGACAACCTGATCAATAGTGTCGCGGAGCAGTTCAAGGCGTTGATCACTGATCTTGAAAAGGTGGCGCCCCGCAAATTCGATATGGACGCTTTCAAAAAAACCGTCGAACTGTCGAGGGATGCCTGCATTTTATGGCGCGAAATACTTGAAAAAGCACAGCACCGTCCTTCGCCCATCAACTTTTTTGACGCAGCCATCCACATGGGACCCATCGTGGTGATGCGGGGGACGACTTACGCCCTGGATTACTATAAACTGCTGATTGCCGAGTTGGAAGACCGTATTGAAAAAGGTATCAGCGCGGTGCCCAACGAAAAATACAGGCTTTACTGGGAAGGCATGCCCCTGTGGTACCAGTTGAGCAAAATGGCCAGACTGTTTGCCGGCCTCGACACCTGCATCGTAGCTTCCACCTATTGCAACAGCTGGGTATTCGACGACCTGGACCCTGCCGACCCGTTTTATTCATCGGCACTGGCTTATTCCAAGCTGTTCATCGTCAGGTCGGAAGACGTGAAGGAACAGGTGCTGATGGACTTAATGGAAGATTTTTCGGTGGATGGTATCATTTTCCATGATTCCAAAACCTGTGCCCGCAACTCCAACAACCGTTTCGGACTGCAAAACCGTCTGTTTGAAAAAACCGGGATTCCCTTCCTGGAGATTAACGGCGATTTGAACGATCCCCGCTGTTTCAGCGAGGAACAATCACTGATTGCAATCGAAACCTTTATCCAGCAGTTGTCTGAAAAAAACAGTGTTAAAGCTTAACCAAAGACACAAGAAAAACGATGCTGAAATTAGGAATGGACCTCGGCTCTTCATACACCAAAGGTGTATTGGTTGATGACGAAAACCAAATCGTCGACCAGCATGTTGTCAAAACCGGATTTGACTTTAAACGGGCAAGTTCGCGGATCATGGACAAACTTGCTGCAGGACACGAAATCGCCATGCCCGTCTACACCTGTGGTTATGGTCGCGACCAGGTGGAGTTCGAGCATATTTCAAACTCCGAGATCATGGCGCTGTCTAAAACTGTTTTCAGTCGTTACGGGACCAAATGTTCGGTTATCGACATCGGGGGGCAGGACACCAAATTCATCAAGATCAACGACCAGGGGCAGGTGGACAAATTCAAGATGAACCGCAAGTGCGCCGCCGGAACGGGCTCCTTTCTGGAGGAAATCGCCTTCCGTCTCGACATCTCCCCCTTGGAGATCAATGCCCTGGCCGAGGGCGCTACCGAAGAAATCCGCATCAACAGTTACTGCACGGTCTTTGCCGTTTCCGAGATCATCGGCCTCATCAAAAAAGGCGCCACTATCTCCAACATCGCCGTCGGCATCTACAACTCCATCATTGAGAGATGCATGGAAATGGTTGCCGTTGACGAAACCATCATCATTACGGGGGGTGTTCCCGAAAAACATCCCGCCATTGTCAAGTTGTTCAAAACCAAATTCAGGCAGGTTGACAGTCCCCCCAATTCGCAGTTTTACGCAGCTTGGGGGTCTGTGCTGCTAAATGTAAAAAAATAAAACCTATGAGTACGAAACAAAAAGAAGTGGTCGTGGTCAGCGCTGCCAGAACACCCATCGGGAAACACTGCGGCTATTACTACGATTTCTCTGCCGAAGACCTGGGGGTGCTGGCCGTTCAGGAAGCCGTGCTGCGTTCCGGCATTGATTTGTCAAAAATCAAGATCGATCAGGTGGTGGCAGGGATGATTTACACCGATTCGCTGGGACAGAAAATTTATCTTCCCCGCAACGTAGCCTACCGTGCAGCCAAACTGCTGGGTGACGAGGACAACCTGAAAACGGCCCCCGGAAAAACCACACTCCGCATTTGTGGCACAGGCTTCCAGGTCATTGCCGATGCCTTCGACCTGCTCAGCCAGGATGGTATCCAGGGGATGAATTGTGTGCTTTCGTTTGCCACCGAGAGCATGACCAACACCAACCTCGTGCACCAGGGCAAGCGGAAAAAAGACAATGTTTGGGACTTTGAGGACGGCCCGCTGAAAGACTACCTGATGGAGGGTTTCGGCCACAATCTCTTCAACACCCAGATGGCACTGACGGCAGAAAAGTACGGCGCGAAGTTGGGCGTCACCCGGCAGGCCTGTGACGAGTTTGCCTATCAGAGCCACGTCCGTGCCCGCGAAGCACAGAAAAAGCAGTGGAACCGCTATGCCGGGAAAAGCAAAAACGACTACCTCAAAGGTGTGTTCACCGTCAACACCGAAGACCCCAACGGTGTACCCGTCAGTTTCTGGCGCGACGAAGGGGTCATGTACGATGTCAGCCTTGAGGCCTTGTCGAGACTGCGCCCGCTGATGAAAGCTAACGGTCTTGTCACTCCGGGATCGGCCAGCCAGATCAGTGACGGATCGGCTGCGGCAGTACTCATGGACAGGGACTTTGCCGATAAAAACAACATCCCTTACCTGGCGGTCGTCAGGGGTTACCGGTTTTCCACGGTTGACCCGACAATCATGGGGCAGGGGCCTGTGCCTGCCATCAGGGAACTGATGCAAAAACTGAAGCTCAAAATGACAGACGTGGACCTTTTCGAGATCAACGAAGCCTTTGCCGCGCAGTACCTTGCAGCCGAAAAAGAGCTGAAACTGCCGCGCGAGATCACCAACGTCAACGGGGGCGCCGTGGCCATCGGTCACAACATCGCCGCCACGGGCTTGCGCATCACTACCGACCTGATCTACGAACTCAAAAGGAGAAAACTCAAGACAGGGATCGCCTCGGCCTGCATCGGCGGGGGACAGGGCGGCGCTGTTTGTGTTGAAATTGTTTAAACATTTAAAAAGATAAAATCATGGGCGTTTGTTTTTCATACGGAAATAAATTGATTCAAAGGACAGCCGGCAGGCTCAACAGTGTCAGCAACATTGCCATCATCGGTTCCGGAACCATGGGTATCGGCATCGGCATCGACCTGCTGAACAAAACCGCATACAATATTACTTTCATTGATATTTCTGATGCAGCGCTCAAGCGGGCAAAAGAAGACATCAAAGCTTATTTTACCGGCATGGTGGCCGGGGGACGGCTGTACGAAGGCCACCTGAAAGAAACCCTCGGCAGGGTGACCTACGCCAAAGACTTTGCGGCCCTCAAAAATGCTGAGATCATCTGGGAAGTGGCCACCGAGCGCATCGAAATCAAGAAAAGTATCTTCGGACAGATTGAAAAAAGTGCCGACCCCGGCAAGCTGCTGTTTGTTTTCTCCAACACTTCGTCGCACACCACAGCCGAACTGGCCGAACTTTTCAACGATGCTTTTCTTCGGGAGAAATTTCTCACCGGTCACGGTTACTTCCCTTTCCATGCCAACCGCCTGTTCGATGTGATGAAGGGAAAATACGCCAGCGAGGATACTTTCCTTACGGGCATTGCCTTTGCCGAACAAATTCTGGAAAAGAAAGTCATCGCCTTACGCAAAGATCACCACGGCTATATCGCCGATCCCATTTTCGAGGGCATGGGAGCCATCATCAGCTGGGATGTGAAAACCGGACAGGACATCGTGGAACTTCCCCAGGTTTTTGCCGCACTGACGGCCAATCCCTTCCAGGTGCTTGACCTTACCGGACACATGCCTTACACCGAGAGCGCCAAACACCTGGGCAGCAACCTGCCTGAACACGACCGCCTGAAAGGGGTGTACACCTTCGAGAACAGGCGTTACCCCCAGTGGATCGAAGACCTGGAAAAAAGCAAGAGGACAGGGATCAACTCTCCGGAAAAAACAGGCTTTTTTAAATGGGAAGGCAAGAAGAACCGGGAAAAACCCGTGAAGGTGTACGACCCGCAAACAAAAGATTACGTGGACATCGGGCCCGTAAATGCCGATGATTTCTGGTCGGTTTCGGAAGCCCGGTCGCTGGATTACCGCCAGTCAACCATCCAAAGCATTGACGGGCTGATCGGTATTGCCAATTCCGAAGACAAGGGCGGGCATACCTTCCGTCGTTACGTGGTGCCCATCATGCTTTACGCCCTCGATCTCATCCAGGACGGTTACGGCACTCCGGCCGATATCAACGTTTCAACAAAGGTTGGACTGCGCTTTAAATTCGGCTTGTGTGAGATCATCGACGGTTTTCTCGACCACTTCGGTATCGACGGCTTGCTGAATCTGGCACGCAGGGCAGGTGTGGAGAACCCCGATCGCAGCGGCTTCTTCGATGTGGACGGACTTACCGGCCCGCGCAAGGGCAAACCGTCGCTGCTGCACACCATGAAGAAAAAAGGCTGGTCGAAGCTGCTGGGTTACGGCCGTGTTTACGGCACCCCCGTCAGTCAGCGGAATTTCAAGACCGGCGAAATGGACATTTACTACAACGACCTCCGGTTTGTTCTCCCGACAAAACGCGACAGGGTGGCATCCATTATTTTCGATAACCCCTTGCGTGGCAACGTCTGGAACAAATACACCCTCGATCAGCTTGACCACGCCCTTGGCGTGTGCATGAACCTTTACGAACAAGGTGATCTGGGCGGCATTTTGTTCGCGGCATCCGGAACCGGCATGCGCATGCTGGGCGCCGATGCCCGCCAGTTCAACAAGGGCTGGTTTGATGCCCGTGCAGGCTACAAATTCCTCGGCGAGGAAGAAGCAGCCTACTTTACCAAAGCGGGCATGCGGCTGTTTCGTTTCATCCAGGAGTGTCCCGTGTGGACGGTGGGCGCCTTTGGTGAAAAATGGGGCGGCGGCGCCGAGTTCACCTACTTCCTCAACCAGCGGTTCGACCTCATCCTGCACGGGGTGGAGTTCGACACCCTCAAAAGGGAGAATGTGTACAAGGAAAAGAACAATTACAACCAACCGGAGATTGAGTACGCCATCCTCGGCGGCTTCGGGGCGGTGCAGGAACTCAACCGGCTGGGCTTCGGCGAGTCGCTGACGGATGAACTGTTCATGCAGGGCCTCACGGCCCGAAGGGCTTACCAGTTGGGTCTGTCCAATTACATTTCGGAAAGCGAGTACGAATTGCTGGAGAAAGCTTACGAAACTGTCAGACTGAAACAGAAAAATGCGGTTCCCTATTCCATGGCTTTGTACAACCTGCAAAAGAAAAACGCTTACAACGAAGGCATTGACGACGATCGCCTGGTTCGCGAAACCGGCGAAACTTTCAACCCCGCAAAGAACCCTTACATTTCCACAGGTCTGTTGCGACTGCTCAACATGGGCGGGAAAAACCCGCCGGTGGATCTGACGCCGAGGGGAGAACTGCCGGGCTGGAAGGATAATTACAACAGTTTGTTTGATGATTAAAGATGAAACCCGTGTCTGCCCTCAAAAAAAACGTTTCAGTCGTCATCCTGTCTGCAGGTTTGTCATCACGCATGCAGTCGGACAAGGCTTTTTTAAGGCTTAAGGGTGGACAGACCTTTTTGGAAAAAATCATCGACACCTACCTTGGCTGGGGGGTGGAGGAGGTTGTGGTTGTCGTCAACAAGCATCTT
>JAJRWG010000043.1 GCA_024276895.1 Bacteroidota bacterium | reverse complement strand
GAAAACAATTTCCTTTTCGCTTGCAGCATTAATATAACGGGCAATGTAGGCGCGTGCAGCTTCGTATTTGTCGGTGGCCAACTGGCTCAGGTAGTGTACCCCGCGGTGGACGTTGCTGTTTTCTTCCTCGTAGTATTTTTTAATCCGTTCGATGACTTGCCGGGGTTTTTGGGTAGTGGCCCCGTTGTCAAGGTACAGCAGTGGTTTCCCGTGTACTTTTGTTGAAAGAACCGGAAAATCTGCTCTTATCTTCTGAATGTCAATGGCCATTGGATCCTGTTTTTTGCAGCAACTCAAAAATATTCTTCAGCATCAGCTCGTAATTCTCAAAAACTTCAAATCCCCCCATTTTCAAATTCCCACATTTTCAAATTATCTCAAACCCTACTCATATCAATTTCAAATTCCAGCGGGAAATCGGGCTGATTGCAGTGCAAAACGCAGCGCTCACATATGGCCAGTTCACCCCGCAGTCGCTTTTTCATCATGTCTTCGATGCTGCTGCGCAAAGCGGGGAAAGCAATTTTTCCTGTGACTTCAGCCGTGAAGGCATACATCAGCAGCAGGTAAGCATCCTGTTTGGAGATACCCCGCTGTCGCAGGTAGAACAAGGCTTCCTCGTCAAGTTGTCCGACGGTTGCTCCGTGGCTGCACTTGACGTCATCGGCATAGATTTCCAGGAACGGACGGGTGTCGATTTTAGCCTCCGGGCTCATCAAAATATTGTTGTTGCGCTGGAAGGCATTGGTGTTTTGTGCATCACGTGCCACGTGAATGTATCCGTTGAAAACCCCGGTTGCCCGGTTGTCGAGCACCCCTTTAAACAGCTCACTGCTATTGCAATTGGGCACGGCGTGGTTGACGAACACCTGGTTATCGATGTGCTGTTGGTTGTCCATCAGGTAAATTCCGTTCAGGTCGGCATCGGCGCCTTCACCCTGAAATTCCACGTTCAGTTCGTTACGGATCATACCCCCGTTGAGGGTGATGACATTCACTTTTGAATGACTGTTTCGCTCCTGCCGGATGAAAGTGCTGTTGAGCAGGGTGGTTTCATCGTTGATATTTTGCAGTTTGTACAGGTCGAAGGATGCATTTTCACCCACCTGCACTTCGGTCAGGGTGTTGATAAATTCGGCATTGTGGTTGATGGAATCGTCGCAGTGCAGCAGCGGAAGTTTGCTGTTTTTTCCCAGGATAATGAGATTGCGCGAATTGACCATCATTTTCTCGTTGCTGTTAACGATTTTAATCAGTTGGATGGCTTTCTTTACTTCTACCCCGTCGGGAACGAAAATAAAAACACCATCTCTGAAAAGTGCTTTAGCGGCAGCAGAAAAACCATGCTGACCATTTTTAGCGATCTCGTCAAAGTAGCGGTCGAAAAATTCGGGAAAGGCTTTTTGGGCTGCATTAATGCTACCCACAACAACCCCGTCTTCCATCGTTTGCAGTTGTTTGTCGTCGGGGCTGTAATACCAGCCATTGAGCATGGAAATCACCTGGGCATCGAAACCGTGGATCTCGCACTGGAAAAGCTCGCCCACCGATTTTGCGTAGCCTGTTGTGGGATTGTCAAGTTGAAAACTGTCCGTATAAAGCTTTTCGATAGGTGAACTTCGCCAGTTTTCGTCTTTAGAAACCGGGAGACCCATGGTTTTCAGCAAACCGAAAGCCTGCCGCCGCGATTGCACTACTTTGGGAATGCAACGGGCTGACAACTCCTGCTCTTTTTCTTCAAAAAAGCGGATCAGGTTCTGCTCCAGCGGTGTGTATTTTTTGTCCTCTTGCTGCATCTCAACTAGACTTCAATCTGTTCTTTAATCCAGTCGTAACCGTTTTCTTCCAGTTCGTGGGCCAGGCCTTTGCCACCGGATTTAACAATGCGCCCGTCGTACATCACGTGCACAAAGTCGGGGATGATGTACTCCAGCAACCGCTGGTAGTGGGTGATGACAACAAAACCGTTGTCGGGCGAACGCAGGGCGTTGACTCCTTTGGCCACCACTTTCAGGGCGTCGATGTCGAGGCCCGAGTCGGTTTCGTCCAGAATAGCCAGTATGGGTTCCAGCATGGCCATCTGAAAGATCTCGTTCTTCTTCTTTTCACCACCCGAGAAGCCTTCGTTTACCGAACGGTTGGTGAGCTTGGTGTGGATTTCCACCAGTTGCTTGTTGGCTTCCATCTTTTTCAGGAACTCGCCCGGCGGCATGGGGGGGAGGCTCCGGTACTCGCGTTGTGCGTTGATGGCCGTACGCATGAAATTGGTCATGCTTACGCCTGGGATCTCCACTGGATACTGAAAGCTCAGGAAAATACCCTCGTTGGCCCGTTGGTCCGGCGACATTTCTCTGATGTCTTTGCCTTTGTACAGGATTTCACCCTTAGTGATTTCGTATCCTTCCCGGCCGGTAATGGCAGCAGCGAGCGTGCTTTTCCCGGTTCCGTTGGGGCCCATGATGGCATGTACCTCTCCCTGGTTCACCCCCAGGTTCAGCCCTTTGAGGATTTCCTTTCCATCGATGGAGACGTGGAGGTTTTTTATATTGAGTAACATAGTTTTATATTTACGAATAACGAAAACGATTTACGAACGACGAAAACATTTTTCATTATTTATTTCCTTATTTTATTTTTTGCCGTTTTCACGCTGGCAACGAAAATCGCAATCAGTTGATTGTTTTCATCCATGGCGCTGTCCAATTCATTTTGTTTAGGATAAATTCCCAGTTTATGGATCAATTGCAAAGCCACACTGGTTTCTCTGAGTTCTTTTAGTACGATTTTAATTTTATGAACAAAATCCTGGTTTGATTCAGCGTCCTGTGCTTCGCCGTAGTTTAAAGCAGGCGATATTCCAGAGCGAATAATTTGACCAGCGATGTAGTTGCCTGCCCGGGTATTTGGCAAACTTTCAGCAATCTTGATGATCCGAACGGAAAAATTTGTCACCCGGTCTGCCAGATTGGAT